>JAESUT010000143.1 GCA_016762995.1 Gammaproteobacteria bacterium
CTGCTGGCGTGTGCTTATACACAATGGGAAGCTGGCTTATCCCAGCCGTATGGTTCGTGTTGCAGTGGTCTTGTTTACGCTGCTTGTCTCGTTCTCACAGATTCGCAATATCGGTATCGGTCTTGACTCGGCCGCAAGCCTGTTGGCGCTAGGCTTCGTGTTTAAACTGATCGAGATGCGGCAGAAGCGAGATATTTATGTAGTGATCTCGCTGTGTTTTATTATGTCTATGGTGGCGTTTTTGTATTCACAGAGTGTCTTAATGACACTCTATGTCGCGCTGGTCATAGCAGTCGTTATGGGCGCTATGATCGCTTTGAATCGCAGCTCTGCAATCGTGGACAATCGGGGCACAGCGAGGTTGGCGATGAAGATTGCCGCGCAGGCACTGCCGCTTACAATAGTATTGTTCATCGTTTTTCCGCGTATAGCCCCGCTCTGGGCTGTGCCTATGCAGACTGGTGTGAGCTCAACTGGTGTCACTGATGAAATGTCGCCGGGTGATATTAGTCAATTGGGGCGCTCCGCGGAGTTGGCCTTTCGTGTGCAGTTTGAGGATGGAGTAGAGCTTGCACATGAGCAACTCTACTGGCGCGGCTTGGTATTGGACAATTTTGATGGTGTCACTTGGCGCCGTACGCGTAATGCATCCTCCTATTCCGCCGCTGCGTCATTGGCTAATTTCAGAATCAGTTACGAGGATAGAATCCGAACTGTAGGCGAGCCGGTAAGTTATAACGTTATTCTCGAGCCTACGCAGCAGCCCTGGCTGTTTGGTCTTCATCTCGCGGAGGACATTAACGATGAATTCTTCAGTGGCCGCAACTTCGAATTGTTTAATAATGGCCGGATAACGCAGCGGCTGAGTTACGACCTTCGCTCCTATATGCAGAATCAGACAGATGTATTGCTATTGAATAGCTCACGTAATCGAAGCCTGGAGCTGCCAGATGGAGGCAATGAACGCAGCCGAGAGTTTGCTGCACAGCTACGTGCCTCAGTAGCGACCGACAAACAATACGCGAACGCGGTGCTCGGGCATTTTCGTATGAATCAATATTTCTACACATTAAATGCGCCGCTGCTTGGAGAAAATAGGATAGATGAGTTCCTGTTCGACACCATGGCTGGGTTCTGCGAACACTATGCGAGTTCCTTTACTTATTTGATGCGCGCCGCAGGCATACCTGCGCGTGTTGTGGTCGGCTATCAGGGTGCAGAAGCGAATCCCTATGAAAATTACCTCATGGTGTACCAATACAATGCCCATGCATGGAGTGAGGTCTGGTTCGAGGGGGAGGGTTGGGTGCGATTCGACCCGACAGGAGCGGTTTCTCCTACGCGAATCGAGCAGGGCGTRCAGGAGGCRCTGCGTRACGATCCKGCCTTTATGGAGGATGACTTATTCTCTGCAGCGAGGTTCGGAGGGATAGGTTGGTTAAACGCGATGCGGCTTCGACTCGATGCCATTGAATACGAATGGAACCAATTGGTAGTAAACTACGATGAAGATGTGCAGTTCGAGTTGTTCGAGAGAATGTTCGGGGAAGTGACAGAGCGAAAAGTTATTATGCTCATGGCAACTCTAGCGTTTGTAGTGATAGTTGCAGTTGGCTTTACGGTGATAAATATCGAGCCGAGAATTCAGCGAACTTCCGTTGATAGGTTTTATCTRAACGTTTGCAAGGGCTTGGAAAAGGTAGATTTAGTAAGGCGTAAAGGGGAGGGAGCAATTGCTTTCAGGGACCGGGTCTGTGCYAAGAGGCCGGAGCTGGCGGACGCAATGACTGAGCTTACCCAGATGTATGTGAAGCTGAACTACGTTGATAAGTCTGTGAATGAAGCCGAGCAGAAAAACGAGATGCGGGCGCTGAAGGCGGTGTATGCAAGGCTAAAGTCAAAAATTCCCACGTTGCCTAGACTGGGACGAGTGGGATAACTTTTCCAAATAGTTTTTTGATTTGTATTGGCCGCTTTCAAAACCACGAATCGCGGCCAATTACAAAAACCCCTGTTTATTAGCCAATTTTGTTTAGGCTGGTACCATCTTTATTGTGTAGTCATACCAATCCACGATTTTTCCGTCCCTGATGAAGAATACTCCAACGCCGTGCCAAGTCTTCAGCGTGAAGTCCGAGAAGTAGTCAATCCTCTCGTTAATCACCATCGGTCCTCGAGAATAAGTGTCTAGCACCTCGAATCGATCGACGTTATTAATGATCGTCTGAATACGGGCTGAAACGGCGTCACGGCCATCTGCCAATTCCGTCGTCTCCGTCATTCGGTACGCACCGTCGTCAGCAAAAAAGCTCATAATCTTATCGAGGTCATGGCTGGGCCAAGCCGCGCAAAATTCGTTAATGAGCTGAACATTAGCCTGCTCACCCGTTGTCAGCTCCGCCGCGCCAGCTGAGCTAGCCATGCCGGCGAGAGCTATCGCTCCAGCGCTAGCCGCCATAAATCCTCGGCGGTCCATTTCCAATTTCATCGATGCCATGTTCTTGTCCTCCGCCGCCATTTTATTGTTATTGATTCAAACGCGATTCCTAAGCAGTTAAACCAATACTATATCGGAGCGCAAGCTATAGAAGATGAAAAGAACTTCCTCTTGTTCTCGTTGGCTTATGTTGTTCATCGTGAGGGCTTTCAATGCATCGTCTAGAACGGCCATAAACTCAGCTGCGGATATATTCATGCCTTTATGTGCGGCGAGCATATCTTTGCCTTGATATACCTCTGGTCCGCCAGTTCCTGTTATAAAAAAAGTCGCGGCTGCATTTTTCAATTGAACAGGGTCTGAATTTGCGAATCGTGGCGCTATGGCTGAGTTCGCCAAATGTAAATCCACAAGATCATTGGCGATGTTTTCAATTCCGGTAGTGCCGCCAAGTCGCTGGTACAGTGAGTCATTCATATTACGTCCTTTTAAGGTTTCCCTTGTAGAGTCTTATTGTAAAACTGTGATTTTCGCTCGCTAGTATACTTCGCAAGAAACAGAAGGCCCTTGTAAGGTTGTTCTTGTTCTAGAGCGGGTAAATTGAGGCTGAATTAGTTTTTACTGGAGGCAAACTGTTCCCCAGACTTTATCCATTCTTGTAACAACGTTATCCCAGGAAAGTCATCTCCAAATGAAAATCCGCTAGAAAAAGCAATGGGCAAGAGCACCAATAGGCATAGAGAAAAAGCTGAAATGGCATAAAACACTAAATCTTTGTTTTTCATTATTATTATTCCCAAAGTTTCTGTGAAAAATACTGGCAATATCATTCTGCCTAGATTTGAATGCTAACTAAATACTGCTTCTCCTAATATGGATCGCTGAGATCATGTGGTTCTATTCGCGTTGGATCGACCCGGTCAATTAATTCGAACAATCGAGCGAGCTTCAAGTTCGAATTTAGCAGGGAAGGGTCCTTATGACAAACCTTAAAAGAGTAGATTAAGCGTAACCGCCGGGCTCGACGTGGGAAATGGTCTCTGGATCTGGCATTCAAGAAAGAGCTATATATTGGCAGCTTGAGAATACCCTTAGAGGCATTAAGGAATTGCTAGGTAGCTTGGCTCGTTATCAAGTGGAACGACTAGTTATGGAAGCGCTGGGGAAGGGGCGTTCTAAATACTCCCGGCAGCGATATCAGCCACCGGCTAGCTTCACATTCTTAAATTGTTTGTCCAATTCTTGCTTAATCTGGTCGCGATGATCACCCTGAATCTCGATGACAGCGTTTTTGACAGTGCCGCCGGAGCCACACAATGCCTTTAGTTTCTTAGCTAGTATTTTGAGCTCCCCTTCTTTGAGTTCTAAGCCAGAAATTAGCGTAACTCCTTTACCCTTACGCCCTTTAGATTCTCTGCTGATTCGGATTGGCGGGTCGATGATTTGGCGAGGGTTGCCATTGTCTTGGACGAGACGGCATTTGCATTTTCGCAGCGGTTTGTGACATCCCGGACAATTGGCGGATTCGGTGCTAAAAACTAGGCGAGAGTTATTCATGATAAAACGCCAGTTGCTTTGTGCTATGTCTTGTAGAGCGGTGGCAGTGAATACTGGTCTTCATGTTGCTGCTTTTTCTGCACCCGTAATTTGCTTTTTCTTAACTGCGAGATAAATTGCAGTAGGCCTTTAGCATCGAAATTGCTGCTTGCTTGGTTGTTATTGCTTTGGAACAAGGCGGTTTGTAGCGTGCGGGCATGCTCTTGTAGTCCGGGCACTTCACTTTGTTGCAAGATGTCTTCCATGCTAATTACTGCACGGCTATCGATGTGGTGATTGCACCATGTAATGAGCGTCTGTCGCGTTGCCGCGAGGTCATTGCTGCTACAGGCACGTACCAGCTGTTTGTAGGCTACACGCTCGTTGTTATCTGGGCTGTAGGCAGCTGTAATCTGTGCCTTCAGACGCCGTATAGTTTCGCTGATCTCGTGCTTGTTGTCTGCAATTACCAGTTTGTAAATGCTAAACATTACGATAATGAATGCGGCGGCGATTGTGATATTAAGCCAAGTGGCCTCAACTTCGATGAATTCAGCCTCTGCTTGTTCATCGATCATGTCCTGATCCACTATCGGTAACTGAGAGAGCAGTTCCTCCAGGTTTTCCGTGCTGGCTACCATCTGCTCGGCGGGAATATCTCCGGTGACAGTGGCAATCACTAGCCTTGTTGCGGGTATGATCGTTGCTTCCAGCTGATTGGTCTCTATGTTCCACCAGGGTATAGATATCTCAGGAATTACTATGTTGCCGCTGTCGATAGGCACCATGGAGGTGGTTTCTATGCGCGTGCCAACAATGGCGCCCTCTACAAAGGTACGCTCTATCTCTGCTGGGTCTGGGTAGAGATTTAAGCCATCTATTTCGGTGGGGCTGAAAGGTGGTAGTACAGCGCCGTCTAGGCCATCGGCGGTCATAGTTATAGTGCGCACGACACTGTCGCCAACCTTAAGATTGTAGATGTCAGTGTTCCAGCTTTCCTCTAGCGTGAGGTTTGACACCGGCAGCCAAGAGTCATCTGCCATTGCCACAGCAGGGCGCTCTAAAACATCGATCGTTATGCCTTCGATATAAGCTGTGACGCGACGGGTGTTGAGGTTTCTAAAGACGAAATTACTGGACCCATCTGTGACCTCGCCGCGAAACAAAATGTCAGGAATTTCTAAGGGCCCGCTGCGCTGTGGGAAAATAACATAGCGTTTCTCGTAGACGCCATAGCGATCACCATCGATGAGCTTCTCGTATTGATTGGGAGAGCCGATCAGTTGGATGACCGAGTTTTCCATTTCGAGTTCAGTGAATTGTGGATTTCGAATGCCGTTGATCGTGTAGTAGAGACGAATTGTAAACAGCAATTGTTCCTGCACGTAGACAGATTCTTTGTTTGTCTCTATTTCTAGGTATAACTCTTCACTCGATTGGTTGGAACGAGGCCCCTCGTTACTCACAGTAATTTCTATCGGTGCTGTTCTCGTGCCATTGATGTCCAGGCTAGGGATTACTAAATTGCCTTCTTCGAGAGGGAATAGTGTGACTATATAGTCGGTCCAAGCTTCAACCGCGCCATTGACACTTCTTATTTGGCTAGAGGTTCGAGTGCCCAGCACGTCGAACTGACTAGTCAATGGAGTCAGGTCTAATTGCATGCCCTGACGTTGGTCATAGATTCGTATAGTAAGTGTTGCGGTTTCACCGCGGGCGATTTCAGTACGATCGAGACTGATCTCGATCTCCTGCGCCTGTACTGTTGAGGATAGTGTTAGGGCTAGGCAAAGAAATATGAATGCCAGTTTTGATTTAATGCTCACCAGATCTGTCCTCCATTTTGCAGGCTGTTTGCCGTGCCGTTCAGCTGACGTTGCCGATATTGGTATCTGAATTTGCGGCGTAGTAGTTCGCCTGGATCGTCTTCTATTCGCCTTAACCATTGCTCAAGGGATTGCTGCTCTTCGAATTCCTCATTGGTCGTTTCGCTAGGCGTATTCTGCTCGCTATTCGATTCGGAGCCTTCCTGCTCTTCCGGTGCTTGGTTCTGCTGTTCTTGATCTTGGGGGTCTTGATTGCCTTCCTGACTCTCTTGATCTTGCTGGTCGCTGTTTTCCGAGTCTTCATCGGACTCATTCTCGGAATTCTGCTCTGACTCGCTATCCTGTTCTTCGCCGTCTTGATTTTCGCCGTTCTCTGCTTCTTCCTGCTCAAGTAATTGCTCGACAATTGCTTTGTTCTGTAGAGCATCGCCATGGCCTAGCTCTAAACTGAGAGTCAGGTCATAGGCCGCGATAGCTTCCGCGTAGTTACCGGATAAGGCGAGGGCGTTACCCCGGTTGTAGTGCCCATCTACAGTATCGATGGCGCTGAAGGACGCTATGGCTGCCTCGTAGTTCGCAGCCTTGTAGTTCGCGGCTCCGGCCCAGTCTCGCGCATCGAAGAGTAGTGCGGCGGTGGAGTGCTCTTCACTTGCAAAGGCTTCGGCGGCCTGTTGATCCTTTGTCTTCCAAAGGTCTTTCCATTCTAGGGCTTGCGCGTGCTGGCTGGGTAACATCATTCCAGAGCCGGTAATGAGGACGAGGCTGAACAGCCAACCACGGCGGAAGCTGAGAGCGGCGATCGGTAGAACCAACAGTAGTAGCCAAGGACCGAACTCATACCAAACATCGAATTCTTCTTCCACATCTGACATTTGTTCCTCATCCAATAGCTCGAAATTTGAAAGTAGGTAGGCTAGGTCAGAATCGGCAAGCTGTATATCGTGGTAGCGCCCGTTGACCCGATTGGCAAGTGACTGCAATACGTTCTTGTTCAGAGTAGGGATAATCAAAGCCCCGGCTTCATCTGTTAGGAAATTGCCGTCGTTAGTGCGAATCGGCGCACCTTCCTCGGTGCCGATACCCATAATTAATAGTTCATAGTCGTTGTCGGCGAACAGTTCGGTGATCAATAGCTCTTCGTCGAAGCCGCTGATACCGTCAGTCATCAACAGAATCTTGCCGCGGCTAGCGTCGGTTCCGTTAAGTAGCCCGATGGCAAGCTCGATCGCCTCAACTGGCTTGCTGCCAAAAAGCGGCATGATATTAGGGTTTAGCGAGGGCACTAACGCTTCAATCGTAACAACGTCATCGGTTAGAGGTGTCACAGTATGGGCGTCGCCAGCATAGACGACCAGGGCTGTCTGACCTTCTTCACGCAGCGCGAGAATGTCCCGCAGCTTGCGCTTCGCCAGGTCGAGTCTATTCGGTGAATGATCAGGCGCGTACATAGATAGCGAAAGGTCGAAAACGATGACCAGTGCGTCTTCTTTTTTCTGCACCGGTTGTGGCAGCTGTTCCCACACGGGACCGGCTAGAGCGAAAATGGATAATGCCCAGGCGGCTAATAACAAGATTAGCGGAGTACGCTGCGATGCGTTCTTGCTACGGTCCAGAAGATAGGGCAGTAGGGTCTTGTCGATGGCCTTGTCCCATGCCGTCACCACTGAATTCACTCGCCACAGGGCGAGGAAGAATAGCAGGCCAGGAGCCAATGCGAGCAGCCATAGCGGCCTAAGAAAATGAAAGTTATCGATCAAGCTGACGGGTATAAGTATCTCCATCAGACTTTACTTCCGCTGGCTGTTTCAATTTCATCATCATCATCGCTATCGCTGATTCTTGCTTTACCCGCGAGTGACATCCACGGAATAGAGAATAAGGCGAGCAGAAAGCTGATCATTACGGCTGACCCAAGGGGCCAGTAGAATAAAACTCTAGTAGGTCTATAGGTCTGCTCGTCCTGCTCGATGGCCTCGAGTTGGTCCAGTTCTTCGTAGATGTCTACAAGGTCGTTCACGTCACGGGCTCGAAAATAGCGTCCACCGGTCGATTCTGCGATCTGTGTGAGCACAGCTTCGTCCAATTCTGCCGATGGATTGATCGCTCTAGCACCAAAGAAGGTGCGCTGTACGACCTGGTCGGCGCCGATACCGATAGTATAAATCTTAATGTTCTCTGTCTGCGCTAGCCTGCCTGCCTGTTCTGGCGAAACGGCACCGGCATTGTTCACGCCATCGGTCAATAGTATCAGCACTCGGCTGTTCTCCGGCCTCGTGCGTAAATGGATGACACCTAGCCCGATTGCGTCGCCGATTGCAGTGGCGGATTCTTCTATAATGCCGATCTCAGCCTCGGCCAATAGTGTGCCCACGGTTTCTCGGTCAAAGGTGAGGGGTGCCTGAATATAGGCATGGGCGGCAAATAGGATTAGACCGAGCCGGTCGCCTTCGCGGCGCTCTACGAAGTCACCTACAACAGCCTTCACGACATCAATGCGCGAGGCCTGTCTATTTCCTACCACCATGTCTTGAGCCTCCATGCTGCCGGAGATGTCGACAGATAGCATCAGATCGCGCCCTGTAGAGGGTAGCTGCACGGGCTCTCCTAGCCACTGTGGTCGGCTAGAGGCAATTACCACGAGCAACCAAATTGCGCTGCAGCAGATTAGATTTAATAACCTACCGGACGTCATGCTTTCGTTGTCTGACTGCAAGCGGCTAAGGGTGCTGAAGAAGGGTACATACAGCGCCGCATCTTGGCGTGGAGCACGCGCGAACAGCTTGTAGATGATTAGCGGCAGCGGCAGCGCCAGAAATACATAGGGCCAAGTAAATTCAAGCATCTGAGCTTAATCCTTGCGCAGAGGCGGCATTGGCTTGGGGTTCTTCGCCAGATTTTTTACGGGAGTTCGCGCTACCTTCATAGAGGCTCTCGATCCATTGCTGGCCGAAGCGCTGCATGGCGTCGACATCTACATCGCATTGGGTCTGAAAGCGCCCGTATTGCAAGGCAGTGGCGATGTCGTCGGTCATCAAGGAAGATTCTCCTTTTTGACGGATAAAATCAACCCATGAGGCCCCGTCCAGGCTGGATGCATTGGCTTGTGGGTAGTGTACTAATGCTACGCGTCTGATCACGGTATTGAATTGATTGACGTAGTCGAGCTTGCTCTGAACGATGTTGGTTGGGGCAGCTTGCGAATAGCTGTCATAGCAGCGCTGCAGTTCGGCTACAGCGTATTGGCAGATTTTCTGCTGGCGCCGTCTATTGGCGAAGTTTCGAAACAAGATAACTAACAGAGCGAGAGCGATGGCAGCGAGAATCCACCAGCCAATAGCCGGCGGCCAGTTGCTTACCGGTTCGGGAAGGTGAATGTCGGCCAGTTGAGCTAAGAGCTCTTCGCTATCCATTGCCGTATCTGCTCCACGACCAATTGATTGGTCCGCATTTTAATGAGTTGAATCCTAAGCTTGTCCAATTCCGACTCGAGGCTTTGCATACGTTGCTGAAATTGTTCTTTGTAGCGATTTCGCGCCTTGTTGCTGTGGGTATTAAGGGCGCCTTTGCTCGAGCCGTCGGTGATGCTGTAGATGCCGGGTACTGGTAATGATTCCTCTAAGGCGTCATATACCATGCAGCAGACCACGTTGTTGTGCTGCGCTAACTGATTCAGATACTGCAAAGCTTTCGCATCGAGAGTCGTGAAATCGGATATTACATACAGCGTACTGCCGGGCTTGGTGATGCGCCGTATTTGACCGAGAGCGTGAGCCAGACCGGGCTTAAAGCCTGCTTCTGGTTCCCGGTGGCTCTCAGGATCTTTTACGTGCTGAAGGTCCTGATTGTAGTTGTAGATCTGGTTCAGTAAATGCAGAGCCGATCGGCGACTGCGCTTGGGCCGAACTAGGGACGAGTCCCAGTCGGAAAATACCAAGCCGCCGACTCGATCTCCATTATCGATGGCAAGCCAACACAGCAGCGCGGCAGCTTGAGCTGCCAGAACTGACTTGAAGGCAACCTGACTGCCAAAAAACATGTTATGCGTCTGGTCGACTGCGATGATAACGGGACGTTCCCGCTCTTCTCGGAAGACTTTGGTGAAAGGTTTGTTCGTTCTAGCGGTGACACGCCAGTCGATTAGGCGTATATCGTCGCCTGCTTGGTAGGGTCTGAACTCTTCGAAGTCGAGTCCGCGGCCACGCATCTTGGAAAGATGCAGCCCTGAAATGCCGGCAATGGAGCGGGAATGGGCCAAGTAATCGAGATTCTTGGCCGCATGGCGCTGAATCAACAATTCTTCGAAGGAGATGACCGCTCCAGTACTTTGGTAGCGGGCGAGATGTGAGTCGCTGTGAAGCTTCGCTGACATGATTAGCCTTGCCGTCTGCTAGGCTGAAGGAACGCGTTCGCGAATAGTCTCAAGCACTTTGTCTGGAGTGACACCACTGGCTTCCGCCTCGAAGCTTAATAAGATGCGATGGCGCAGGCAATCGAAAAGAACTTCCTGCACATCATCTGGGCTAACAAAGTCTCTACCCTGAATCCAGGCATGTGCGCGTGCGCAGCGGTCTAGCGAGATCGTGCCGCGAGGGCTGGCGCCATATTCCAGCCAAGACGCGAGGTCTTCACCGTAATTCTCGGGTGTTCGTGTCGCCATGATCAATTGAATTATGTATTCCTCAACCTCTGGCGCCATGTGCATGTTCAGTATTTCCAAGCGCGCGGCGAATAAGCATTCTTGAGTTACCTCATTCGGCGCCTCTGCCACGTGATTGGCTGCCTCGTTGCGAACAAGGTGTAGAATTTCGCGTTCTGCCTCGATCTTCGGGTAGTCGATCGTGACGTGCATGAGGAAACGGTCGAGTTGTGCCTCCGGAAGTGGGTAGGTACCTTCCTGCTCAATTGGATTCTGGGTCGCCATCACTAGAAACAAGGGTGGCAGCTGAAACGATTCGCGTCCAACACTGACCTGATGTTCACCCATCGCCTCTAGAAGTGCTGATTGCACTTTTGCGGGCGCGCGGTTGATTTCATCCGCCAAAACCAGATTGTGAAAAATAGGGCCCTTTTGAAAGCTGAAGGTACCGTCTTCTGGCCGATATACCTCTGTACCGGTAATATCGCTGGGCAACAAGTCGGGTGTAAATTGGATGCGGTGAAAATCACCTTCTATGGCTCGGGAAAGATCTTTAATGGCTTTGGTCTTTGCTAAGCCGGGTGCGCCCTCTACGAGTAAGTGGCCATCAGCCAGCAAGGCAATCAATAAGCGATCAATTAGGCGCTCCTGGCCTATAATTTGAGCCGATAACCAATTTTTGAGTTCTGTTATTATTTCGTGATGGCTCATATTGATAATTCTCTACTGTGTGTGCGGTGCATAAATCGAAGTCAGGGATTTTAAACGTTTTGATATGTATGTCTAGGCCGAGATTGTAGCTGAATGTGGCACCCTTTTGAGCAGGGCGGTAAATTCGATTGGAGTCATCGCAGTGGTGGAGAAAGTTAAAATAATGATGAGGCAGCAGATGGGGATGGATAAGCAAATTTTCACGATGATTCGAAGGACTTTTAGTGCTAGAGCGCGCTTTGTGCGAGGCCAGATGCTATGAGCGCAAAATACCTGCTAGGGCATGAGAAGCTCATGAAGCTCAGCAAAAGGCTGGGTAAAGATTATTCGAAGACAAATGCCGTTGATCTAGATCTATTTGTAACCCATTACTTTGCCAGCACTTCGCGTTCGGACCTGAGTGAGCGCGGCAATGATTTGATGTATGACAATCTGAAGCAAGCTTGGGCCTTCTATCAGGATCGCAAGACTACTTCGCCCAAGATCGAGTTTCTGCACTTCGATTCCGGCACTGGGGAAGGGCAAAAGGACGAGACAAAGGACCAGCACAGCGGAACCCGCATCCTGGTGCTGCTCGATGACATGCCATTCTTGGTTGATTCGATTCGCCAGGCACTTGCGCGCTGCTCGGTAATCATTAAGTACATTAATAACTCCGTGCTCTACAGCGAGCGCAATGCGCGAGGCTCTAAAGGAGCCGGGAAACTATCAATCATTCCGCTTAGTGTGACAGAAGGCTCGGCCAGAGAGGCCTTGATCTGCCTCGATTGTGTTCGACTCACTGTTGCTCAGAGCAGGCTTGCCGAAAAAGAGATTCGCGAAACTTTAAAGCACGTTGCAGTAGCGGTAAATGACTACCCAGCCATGTGCAAGCAGATGTTAAGTGTAAGAGCGGCCCTTGAGATAAGCGCGGCAACGGTGCCGGCCTCGGAGGCCAGCCACAGCGAATCGCTGGAGTTTATCTCTTGGATGTTGGATAACCATTTCACGTTTCTGGGATACGAGAAATACTGCATTAATCGCAAAGCCCCTAGCCCGAGTATCGAGTTGCAGGAAAATTCACCGCTAGGTGTCTCCAAGCTTAAGAAGAACATAAAGCCAAAGATTAAGTTGTCTGATCTGTCCATGGGAGCGCGTGATTTAATCCTTAAGAAGAAAATCTGTGATTTTGCGAAGTCAGGAACTCGCTCCAAAGTGCATCGGCCAGCTTACTGTGACTATGTGCTGATAAAAGAATTCGATAGTAATGGCGAAGTCTCAGTGGAGCATCGCTTCTTGGGGCTTTATACCTCGAGCGTGTATTTTCAAGAGGTGTCAGACATTCCTTTGTTGCGGCGCAAGGTGAATGCCGTTCTGGAACAGTCTGGTTTTTCTCTGAATGGGCACAACATCAAAGATTTGATGCAGGTCATCAATGTGTTTCCGCGCGATGAATTGTTTCAAATCAGCAAGAGTCAGCTGCTACATACAGCAACTGAGATAGCTCGAATTCAAGATTTGCGAACTAGCCGTCTGTTTATTCGTCGCGACCTTTACGGCAACTTCTTTTCTTGTCTTGTGTATGTTCCCAAGGATACGTTTGCAACAAATGTTAGGCTCATAATCCAAAAACTTCTTCAGGAGAGGCTGCGGGGGGAAGAGGTGGAGTTTACGACCCATTCCTCGGAGTCGGCTTTTACTCGAATTCATTTCATCTACCGCGTGCCCCGAATAGAGACGGTGGAATACGACGCGGGTGCTATCGAAGCTGAGATGATAAGCCTCATCAAGCCGTGGGAGGAACATCTCTCGATGGCGCTAGCGGAGCAACACTCCGATGTTGGGGCTGGCAAGTTATACGCCGAATATGCCGACTGTTTTTCTCAGGCCTATAAGGAATCTTACACTGCCGCGACAGCGGTAGCCGACATCCTAGATATCGAACGTGTTATCGCGACGAAACAACTGGTGGTRAATCTCTCCTCTTGCAACTCGGAAGGAGAGGCTGAGTTTAGCTTCAAGATATTCAGCTATGACGAGCAGTTGCATCTGTCGAATGTGGATCCCATTCTAGAAAATTTGGGACTCAATATTATTAGCGAGAAGGCTTTCAAGTTACAACGGAGTGCTGATGATCGAGTTTGGTTGCATGACTTTTCCGTCTATCGTGCTAAGCAGCTGGGRCATTTCACGCCAAGCACAAAGCGAGTCTTTGAGGATGCGTTTCTCGCGATCTTCAATGGCGAGGTCGATGACGATAGCTTTAATGAGTTGGTTACGACCGCGGAGATTAACTGGCGTGATGCGGCTTTGCTGCGAGCGTATGCGTCGTATCTAAAACAGATTCAGTTTGGCTATAGTGTCGCGCATATTGCTGAAACWTTGTCGAACAATCGAGAAATCTGCTGTCTACTAATTAAGTATTTCGCCAAGTTGTTTGACCCTTCTCTTAGCGCGGGAGAGCGCAAGAAGGCGAAGGCGGCCAGAGGAAAACTAATCAAGGCAATTGACGCGGTTACCGTGTTGTCTGAGGACAGTGTGCTCAGAGCCTATCTAAATTTGTTCGATGCGACTCTGCGTACTAATTATTTTCAACCGCGCTCAGATGACGGTCTACTAAAGAGTTATTTCTCTTTCAAATTCGACCCAACTCAAATTAAAGGCATGCCTAGACCAGTGCCGCGTTACGAGATCTTCGTTTTCTCGCGTCAAGTTGAGGGTGTTCACCTGCGCGGCGGCAAGGTCGCTCGCGGCGGATTGCGCTGGTCAGATCGCCGCGAAGATTACCGCACTGAGATACTGGGTCTGGTTAAGGCGCAGCAGGTCAAGAACTCAGTCATCGTTCCCGTTGGGGCAAAGGGCGGCTTCGTCATCAAGCAAGATACATCCGCTTTAGATAGGGATGCGTTCAGGGAGTTAGGCATAGCCTGTTATAAAATATTTATTTGCGGCCTACTCGACATTACCGACAACCGAGTTGGCGCTAAAATTTTGTCTCCACCGGCTGTGATAAAGCGCGACGACGACGATCCATATCTGGTTGTGGCGGCCGACAAGGGTACTGCGACATTCTCCGATATTGCGAACGGGCTCAGTGCTCAATATGGCTTCTGGCTAGGGGACGGCTTTGCCTCCGGGGGAAGTAACGGTTACGACCACAAACAGATGGGCATCACTGCGAAAGGTGCCTGGATATCGGTACAGCGTCATTTTCGCGAGCTGGGCAAAGATATCCAAAAAGAAGACTTTACCGTAGTAGGCATTGGCGACATGTCAGGTGATGTATTCGGCAACGGCATGTTGTTGTCCAAACACATCTGCTTGCAGGCAGCCTTCAATCACCTGCACATATTCATCGATCCTGAACCCAATCCTGCGCGAAGCTTTACTGAGCGTTCCCGCTTATTCAAGAAACCGGGTTCCTCATGGGTAGATTACAATACAAGTCTAATTTCCAAAGGTGGGGGGGTGTTTTCTAGGCAGTCAAAATCCATAGTCATAACGGCGCAGATGAAGAGATGTTTCGACATTCAGGCGAATTCGCTGACGCCTGATGAGCTTATCAGTGCACTGCTAGTTAGCCCTGTAGACATGCTTTGGAATGGTGGCATCGGTACCTATGTAAAGGCAACTTCCGAGAATCACCAAGAGGTAGGCGACAAGGCGAATGATTCGCTGCGTGTAAATGGCAAGCAACTTCGCTGCAAGGTAATCGGCGAGGGCGGCAATCTCGGCTTTACTCAACTCGCGCGGATTGAATACGGGATGAGAGGCGGTGCATCACTCACTGACTTTATCGATAATTCTGCTGGTGTGGATTGTTCTGATCATGAGGTCAACATAAAAATCCTATTGAACACGCTGAGTAAGAAGAAGCAGCTTAGCGAGAAGAAGCGCAGCAGCTTGCTACACAGCATGACTGAAGATGTTTCGCATTTGGTGCTGGCGAATAATTACCGACAGGTACAAGCGATTGGTTTGGCCAATTACGAAATGGAGTTTCGCAACAAGGAATACGCTGGCCTCATTTCCTACCTTGAAGAGAACGCTAGTCTCATTCGAGATTTGGAGTTTCTTCCCAGTGCCGAGCAGTTAGAAGAGCGGACAGTGAAGCGGCAGTACCTGACGCGTCCCGAAATTTCGACTGTGACTTCTTATGTGAAGATGTATTTGAAGCAGACGCTGGTGCATGCGGATTACATCGATGACGGCTACCTGGAGAAGTATCTTCATGATGCATTCCCGGCGAGGTTAGCAAAGACATACMRRGYTGAAATAGCGAAGCACCCGCTGCGAAGAGARYTGGTTGCTACGCAGCTAGCRAATTTCGTTGTGAATCTAGTGGGGCCAAGTTTTATCTATCGTATGGCTGATTCGACCGGRGCGTCGGCAAACGAYGTGGTGAAAGCCGTCGTGRTGGCTAARGATATTTTYGATATTGAGAAGTACTGGCTGCAGATCGAGGCACTGGAYTATARGGTCACGGCGGATACRCAAGCGGTGATGATGACGCGTTTGACGCGYCTGCTGCGGCGCGCGACGCGCTGGCTGTTACGTCATCAAGATAACGAGAAGGRTTTTTCCGAGATGCAGAGTGTGTTTGCTGGACAGATTAAGGCGATTCGCAAAATGCTTCCGAAGAAACTGCCGCCCGATTTTCAAGAAATGTTCGCTGAGAAGTTTGAAGGCTTGGTCGCAGATGGGGTGCCTGAAGACTTGGCGCGGGATATAGCGCGCTGTGAGTTCCTTTTTCCAGCAACCAGCTTTATCGACATTAGTCAGACCTGCGGCGAAAAGCTTGCGAGCGTCGTGGAGGTTTATTACGCGGTTGGCGAGGAGTTGCAGCTCAATTGGCTGGGTAAGATGATMAACCAGCTGCGTGTTAGTAATAATTGGCAGGCACTCGCGCGGGAGTCCTATTTGGATGATCTCGCATGGCAGCAACGCGTCTTGACAGCGAACATCGTTGGGGCCAGTGATAAATCCGGTTCTGCAGCAAGCAAGGTGGCAAAGTGGAGCGAAGAAAGCGCGGCATCACTGCGCCGAGCTAAGGAGATGCTGGAGCTTCTGAAGGCGGAAATCGATCCTGACTACGCGATGTTCTCGGTAGTTTTACGAGAATTGCAGGCCTTGGCGCAGCAGACGGTGATTAAACACTAGTTGCACAACTTCATGGTTTTGATAGTTGGTAAATACTGCGTACAATTCAATTTCATTGAGCTCCTTTGAACTCAGGCTACTTACTAGCAACTACATAACTATTTTACTAGTTATTAAACTTTGGCGAATTACCCTTGTACAAACTGTTACGTAATATTCTGTTCTGCCTTCCTGCCGAGGCTTCGCACAATCTCGCTTTGCGCGGGATGAAAATTAGCGATGGCCTCGGTGCATCTGCTTTGTTTGCGGCGAACACGGCAAGCACTGCTGTGCCTAAGAGGGTGATGGGAATTGATTTTCCGCATGTTGTTGGTCTCGCCGCTGGCCTGGATAAAAATGCCGATTATGTAGATGCTCTCGCTTCGATGGGGTTCGGCTTTATCGAAGTGGGTACGCTAACGCCTAGGCCTCAGCCTGGAAATCCGAAGCCGCGGATGTTTCGCCTCAAGACAGAGCAGGCACTAATTAACCGTCTCGGCTTTAACAACAAAGGCATCGAGTATGCCTGCGAGAACATCCTAAAACTAAGACGCCGCGGTGTGCTGGGAATCAATATTGGAAAGAACTTCGATACGCCAGTGGAGCAGGCCAATCAAGACTACATTCACTGTCTGAGAAGGGCCTATGCGCTTGCCGACTACATCACGGTAAATATTTCCTCACCGAATACACCGGATCTGCGCACTCTGCAATTTGGCGACGAATTCAATAGCTTGTTAGATGAACTTAAAGAAGAGCAGGCCAGCCTACAGGTGCAGCACAAGACTTACACCCCAATCGCCGTGAAGCTAGCGCCGGACATGACAGAAGCGCAGATCGTCTCCTGTTGTGAAAGCTTGCTTAGCAGGGAGTTTGACGGCGTCATTGCCACAAACACCACGCTAGATAGGTCCTTGGTGGCCTCACATCCATTTGCAGAAGAGGCGGGTGGGCTGAGTGGATCGCCTCTTACTGCAAAATCCTGCGAGGTTCTCAAATGCATTAAGGCAGAAGTCGGCGAGCGAATGCCAATCATAGGTGTTGGTGGCATTATGTCGGCTGATCACGCGCAGCAGCGTCTAGCCGCTGGTGCTGACCTGCTGCAAATCTATACGGGTTTCATCTATGAGGGGCCTCCACTTATAGAGCAAATTCTCGCTGGACTCGCTAGTAAGTGAAATGACACTTTTACGCCAGCTTTTGGCGCACGAAATATTGATAAGTCATGGATGACTTTTCAATATAAGCTAGAAAGGAAAAACCAGATTGAATCGACTCATCTTCTATACAACAGCTGGCTGCCATCTTTGTGAGCATGCCGAGCTAGTGCTGCAAGAATTTGCTGCGCAAGTAGGCGCCCCTGAATTCGATCTTGAAGAGGTGGATGTCGCTACAGATGAACAACTTGTAGAGCTGTACGGAATTCGAATTCCGGTAGTAAAGAATTCAGTAAATGAAAGAGAAGTCGGTTGGCCGTTCGGGGTTGAGGAAATTGCTAGGCTATTTTAATGTGCCAAGGTTCGAAGCGGACGCCGAATAAATTGTCCGTGGGATAGCGGATGTCGACGTAGCCTAATTTTGCAATCTTTTGATACTCAGCCGTTCTTGAAAAATCCGCCGTGAAATTCTTCGCGCCATAGCCGATCTTGCCGATGTCGAAATCGCCAATTCCATGATAGGAGTGTCCCGGGGGGGCGAGGGAGCGTGATGCGCGAGATAGATTGCCATTCGCCTCTATCGCTTTTGCCAGGAATAAATGCATCTGTTTTACGATACTGCGTACGCCCGATGTGAGGATAATCTCGTTACCTACATCTTTCTTAATTTGGTTGTAGAGTGCTTCCGACTCACCCTTTAGAAGAAAGTGTCCGGTGTTCGATATTTTGGCGACATCGTTACGAGGTATAAAGTCTGTAATTTCGGCGCTTATCTTCTTGCCGAAGAAGCCGTAGCGATGTGGGTTGGCAAAGAAAACTTCCTCGATGAAGTTCATCTCGTCTGCCTCGAACTTTCCAATCTGTGAAAAATCTCGACCGTGTTGCAGCATCTCATCGAAGCTCATCAGATTGAAGTTACCATGCCCAATGTGTTTCTCCACTCGGCTCAGATGCTGTGTCGTGCGAAGTAGCAGCGGCTCGTAGCGGGGATCGAGATAGATGTCGCTGGCAAATATTGCATCAAAGTTTTTAATTTTGCGCAAATAACTTTCTACCTGCGCTTCGTCTAACTCGGCGACCTCGAAGGGGGTGTTGGGATTTGTACTGGGTGTGATTACGGGTGCGGGAAGTGGAATTCCTGTCGCCGGTTGCACGGACTTCAATTCGATGGCTGTGAATTGAAAAGAAGCGAGGCTCTCTCCAGCGGCGCTGCGTGGGTCGATGATTGGTGCGCTCGCAAGTAGCGGGCTCTGCTGGTTTATCCGCTGCCACATAAAATGGCCGCCGAATGCCACTGTGCTCGCGGTAAAGAAGCCCTCTAGGAATGCTCTCTTATTCAATGCCTGACCCGTGTCTTTCTTCTTTTATACGGTCCACTTTTGTAGGAGGACCTAAAGTCTTGCTCATCAACCCGTTAAGGAAAAATAATCTTACAATGAAAACGCTGCAAAATCAGTCGAAATCGCTAATAGGTAACTGAATCTATTGGCGATTCTAGTGATTAACTCGTATTTCGGGTCGTATTCTTAGCTAGGCCCGACGCCAAATAGGCGCTTGCTGTTCTCGCAGGTCTCAATGGCTAGTTGTTCGGCTGGCCGGTCACAACACCGTGCGAGCGTATACAGCACCTCGATTAAGTGCTTAGGCTCATTGCGGCGGGTCTTCGGCTTGGGTCGAATTGTCCTCGGCAATAGGTAAGGCGAGTCGGTTTCAATGAGTAGACGGTCGCTCGGTATGAGCTTCACTAGGGTCTGTAGGTCAGCTCCGCGTCTCTCGTCGCAGACCCATCCGGTGATGCCGATATACATGTCCAGGGCGATATAGTCTTCAAGTGCCTCCTGGTTATCGGTGAAGCAGTGCACGACGCCACCCACAATCTGTTCGCGGTAACGGCGCAGGAGAGTGACAAACTCAGGGTGCGCATCTCGCTGGTGCAAAAATAGCGGCTTGCCAAGCTCCGCGGCGAGTTTAAGGTGCTCTTCAAAGACTTTGAGTTGTGACTCTGGGCTAGAGAGGTTGCGATTAAAATCCAGTCCGGTCTCGCCGATGGCGACGCATTTCTCTTCGCTGGCTAGCGTGCGAACTGAGAGTAGGGCTTTCTCATCGAAGCTCTCTGCGACATGGGGGTGATAGCCCGCTGTGCAGCTGAAGTACTCCGGTCGAGACTGGCTTAAGCTCAGCGCCGCTTCGTTCGACTTCTGGTCGGTACCGGTTACGATAATATGTGACACGCCAGCCGCTTGTGCGCCGGTTACGACCTCATCGAGGTCATGGCTGAAGGATTCGTGACTGAGGTTGGCGCCAATATCAACTAAATTCATTATTTGACTCAAATGCAGAGGGTTAAGGGACAGTGCTAAAAGCGCTCAGAGTTTATCCTAGGCATAGGATGAGAGCCAGCTGTCATGCCATGTTCAGAGCAGCTGATACGTAGATATTTGCGTGCTTTTCATCGATAATAGCCAGTTCGGGCACTCTTAATTAATAGTAGGTCTTCAAAGTGGACGCAAAAGTTAACATGCAGACGGAAAAGAAAGCACTTGATTGGGCAAACCTTGGTTTTCAATACCAGAGGACCGATGCTCGCTTCAGCGCGAATTGGAGAGATGGTAGTTGGAATGAAGGCGAGCTGGTTGGCAGCGAGTTGATTGCAGTACACGAAGGTGCTCCGTCGCTGCACTACGCTCAGCAGTGCTTCGAAGGCATGAAGGCGCAGACTACGTCGGATGGTCGTGTTCTACTCTTTCGGCCAGACCTAAATACGGAGCGAATGGATCTCGCAGCGGCTAGATTACTCATGCCTGCTGTGCCGCGAGAGCTCTTCATGCGGGGAGTTGAGGAGGCAGTCAGAGCGAATTACCCTTGGATACCGCCTTACGGTTCCGGTGCCTCCTTATATATTCGACCCATGTTGATCGGCGTGGGTGAGAACCTAGGCCTGAAGCCAGCACAAGAATTCGAATTTCGTGTCTTTGTCTCGCCGGTGGGGCCTTATTACAAACAGGCTGGCCTGTCGGTAATCAGTCTTGCCGTTTCCGAAGTCGATCGCGCCGCGCCTCGAGGAACTGGCTGCTATAAGGTCGGAGCAAACTATGCGGGTGGATTACTTGCGACCAAGTTGGCGCAAGAGATAGGTGCCAGCGAAGCCCTGTATCTAGATTCAAAGGAGGCGCGCTACATCGACGAGGCCGGTTCGGCGAATATTCTTATCGTAACGAAAGACGGCGTGCTACTGACACCTAAGTCAGATGCCATATTGCCCAGCATTACGCGTCGCTCGATTATGACGCTTGCAGCCGAGCAGTTAGGCATGAGCACTGAGGAGCGACCTATTGACCTGCGCGCAGAATTCTCCACGTTTCAGGAGGCAGGTGCCTGCGGTACTGCCGCCGTGCTTTCACCTATCGGTAAGATCTGGTTTGATGGCGAATGGCATGAAATAGGCGATGCTGGGTCGAACGTTGGGCCGGTCATGCAGAAAGTTTATGACTTGTTAGTGGGTATTCAGAGGGGCGAACTCGAAGACAAGCATGGCTGGTGTCATGAAGTTAGTTTGTAACGGTGTAGAGGTGCATGGCGGCATTGCCATTTGGCGCCATGTATAATTTTTAAAACATTGATCGGCGATCAGCTCTAGCAGATTTTTCTGGCTTTTCAGTGCTGCCAAGTGACGGCTGTGAGAACTAACTCCCACAGCTGTCTTTCCCCGGCCCGTGTATGGCTGTGTGCCAGTAAATTAATTTACCCTGAATACAACTTCTTCTCGATTATCCTTGCTTCAATCTCAATAAATCCCTTACAAATTGCCCACTTGCTTATCGAATGACGTGGTTCGTGGCCACACATGAATAAGTTTTTTTTAAGAGAAAACTTGACCCACCTCCAACTTATCCTTATATATGTGCGCTGTTCGAGTAGCCACAACCGCAAAAATTAGAGAAATTTTATAACCGATGTCTAAATCTTTAGTAATAGTTGAGTCCCCTGCAAAGGCGAAAACGATTAACAAGTACTTGGGTGATGAGTACATTGTGAAGTCTAGTGTCGGACACATCCGCGATCTTCCAACCAGTGGTAGCGGCAAGCCTATTGATACAAAGGCGCGTGCAGCGGCCGCAGCCCTGACGCGGAAAATGCCTCCAGAAGAAAAGGCTGCCTACAAGAAAAAGAAGGCCAAACAACAACTTGTGAAGCGAATGGGCATCGATCCCGATCGAGATTGGGCGGCAAATTATGAGATTCTGCCGGGCAAAGAGAAAGTTGTAGCTGAGCTTACGAAGCTCGCTAAGAATGCCGATCACATCTATCTCGCGACCGACCTTGATAGAGAGGGAGAAGCTATTGCTTGGCACTTGCAGGAAGCGATTGGCGGTGATCCTGACCGTTATAAGCGCGTGGTATTTAACGAAATCACTAAGAAAGCCATCACCGATGCTTTTAAGGAGCCTAGCGAACTTGATATGCGCTATGTCGAGGCGCAGCAGGCGCGGCGCTTCCTAGATAGAGTCGTGGGCTTCATGGTATCTCCACTACTCTGGGCAAAGGTTGCTAGAGGCTTATCAGCGGGTCGAGTGCAATCTGTTGCGGTTCGCCTTGTTGTGGAGCGAGAACAGCAGATTCGCGCGTTTATTCCAGACGAATTTTGGGAAGTGTTTGCGAAACTAAACACCAAGAAGAAGGAAAAGCTTCGCTGTCAGCTAGTTAGACAGAATGGCAGTAATTTCCGGCCGGACAATAAGGCCGATACCGATGCAGCTCTGGCGATTCTAGAAAGTGCAGACTATAAGGTTCTAAAGCGCGAAGACCGACCGACCTCGTCTAAGCCGAAGCCACCACTGATCACCTCAACTCTGCAGCAGGCCGCTAGTACAAGACTTGGCTTCGGGGTAAAGAAGACCATGATGATGGCTCAGCGCCTCTACGAGGCCGGCTATATAACCTATATGCGTACCGACTCGACTCACCTGAGCAATGACGCCATTGCCATGTGTCGCAGCTATATCGACAAAAGCTTCGGCGACAAGTACCTCACTGAAAAGCCGATGTTCTATAGCTCCAAAGAAGGAGCGCAGGAAGCTCACGAGGCGATACGCCCAACGACTGCGAAGATGGTGTCCGAAAAGCTGATGGGCATGGAGCCGGATGCTGTGCGGCTATATGCGTTGATTTGGCAGTACTTCGTTGCTTGTCAGATGCCGCCCGCTAGATATCTAAGCTCCTCTATTACTGTGGCGGCTGCCGAGTTCGAGCTAAGAACGAAGGGTCGCATCATGCAGTTCGATGGTTATTTGAAGGTAATGCCGTCCAAAGATGAAGATGTCCTGCTGCCCGCAATCGAGGTGGGTGAGTTATTGAATTTAGAGCTACTTGAGCCGTTTCAGAATTTTACCAAGCCTCCTGCACGCTTCACTGAAGCGAGCCTAGTCAAAGAATTAGAGAAGCGTGGCATCGGCCGGCCCTCTACCTACGCATCGATTATCTCGACGATTCAGGATCGAGGTTATGTGCGAACGGAGAGCAAGCGCTTCTTCGCGTTGAAAATGGGCGATATCGTTGCAGAGCGATTGCACGAGAGCTTCGCGGAGTTGATGGATTATGACTTTACCGCGAAGATGGAAGAGTCTCTCGATAAGGTCGCCAGTGGTGAGAAAGATTGGAAGGAGCTGCTGAACGAGTTCTATGCGGGTTTCACCAGTCAGTTAACAAAGGCCGAGGGCGAAGACGGTGGTATG
>JAESUT010000144.1 GCA_016762995.1 Gammaproteobacteria bacterium
GCTGCTACTCGAAATGTATTCGGCGCGGTTTGCTTAACCCCTGACATACGCAGCAGGCAGGGCCGAACTACCAACGCGAAGGTAACAAAAGCAGAAACGGGATTACCGGGCAGGCCGAAGAATTGAGTCGCTGCGATCTTGCCACAGGCCAGTGGCTTACCCGGCTTTATGGCCAACTTCCACAGCTGTAGCTCGCCTTCTTGCTCGACCACAGCCTTTACGTGATCTTCCTCACCAACGGACACCCCGCCGGTAGTTATTACACAGTCACTCGACGCGGCTGCGGCTATAAGCGCTTGCCGTGTGCCCTCGAAATCATCAGCCACTACGCCGCAATCGAGCACGTCTATCTGCAAGCCTTTCAATAGAGCATGCAGTGTGAAGTAATTTGAATTATAAATCTGACCAGCTTCTAATTGAGTGCCAGGTTGCACTAATTCATCGCCAGTTGTTAACAAGCTCACTCGCAGCCTTCGCGTAACATTGACTGACTCCAAGCCAATGGAGGCAAGCAAGCCGATGTCTTGAGGCTTTAGCCTATGGCCCTTCGCCAATACCAATGCACCGGCTCGTATATCGTCTCCTGCCTGCCGCAAGTTCTCGCCCGAGCGTACCTGCGGTTGTAGCACGCTAAGTACACCGTCACTGACTTTGCAGTTCTCCTGCATCACTACGGCATCTGCACCCGCGGGTACTGGGGCGCCTGTAAAAATACGTGCGGCCTCGCCCGAATTTAGCGGCCCACCTACTTCGCCCGCTGCGATTCTCTGGGTGACCTTCAGCTGAGTATTTTCGGATTTTAGATCGCTGCTTTTCAGTGCATAGCCGTCCATCGCACTATTGCAGTGCCCAGGGACATTAATTGGAGACACACAATCAGCAAACAAGACTCTTCCTGCAGCCTGCTCTAAAAGCACGCTTTCCTGCTCCGCTATCATCGGTAACAGCGGTGCTAGTTGTTCGAGAGCTGTGTCAATTGGCGTCAGAGACATGTCTTAGCTTATGCTCAAAGGATGGACAGTCATGAGGTGATGTCAGCATCCGAGTCGTCTGGCTCATTTCGAAGGCGGCCTACATACAAGGTCTTAATAGTTTCCTGCAAATCTCCGTGCCAAGACTTCTGCTTAATGCCAAAGGTATCGAATATTTTCTTACTGGAAAGCGTAGAGTTGGGTAATTCTGGCAGCCGCGGTAGGTTCTCCCGAATCTTGGTATTCTCCAACAGCTGATAGACTTCTTCATCGTGATTAGCGGCGTACTTGAGTATCTGCCGTGCGAACTCTATTTCCTTCTTAATCTCCAATCCGCTGTAGTGATAAGTACCCCAGACATTCGCATCACAGTCCACCTGCTGAGTGACGGCCAATATCGCCGAGGCCATATCGTCAGTTGACGTTGGACTGAATCGACGGCGAGAAACCGTCAATTCGCCGTGGTGATTTTTAATGGTACGAATCCAAGATTTGATTAAGCCTATTTTGTGCCTTCCGAACAACCAGCCTGAACGCATGATTATATGCGATGGATGCTTTCTTACAGCCTCCTCGCCTGCCAGTGAGTAGTATCCATAGATGCCCTTCGGATTTGTTTCATCATTCTCGTTGTAACCCAATTTCTTCTCGCCATCGAACACATAGCTATTGGACAGATGCAGCATGGGAATATCGAGCTGACTACAGGTCTCGGCCAACATAGCAGGCAGCAAGGCATTGATGCGTTCACAACGCTTTTCGGAGGACTCTGCACGCTTTAGCGCACTGTGGTTCCTAGAAATAAAATCGGCCATATTGACCAATTGAGTGGGAGCAAAATCGACAATCATTTTAGAGATGGCGCTTGCGTTGACAGGGTCGAAATTCTTATCAGCAGGCGCCAGAAAACGAATCTTGTTTTTCCGCAAAATTTCGATCAATCCTCTGCCTGTTGGGCTATTCGCTCCTACTAAGAACAACTTCACTGCTGACTGGCTTCCATTACTAAAATACGCTGTTAGAGATCTAGTGCTTAGAGTCTGACCAAACGTGGCTAGAGTCAAGCAGAAGCTGGGCTATAGCCCATTGTTGCCAACTGATCAGGGGATGATTTCAGGAAAATGCGATGCGGTTCCGCGCTAGTTGAGATAGCCCGCCTGTAAAGCGAGCTATCTCAAGAATATTCCGACAAAATTCAGAGTGAATCTGCCTAGWRGAGYGGATTGMCTAGAAAGGTATATCGTCRTCAAAGTTATCGAAGTTTGCAGGAGCCGCCTGTGGCGCTGCAGACGTAGAGGAAGATCTAGCTGCTGGCGCACCGCCGCCCTGACCTCGAGCTTGGGCTTGACCCTGGCCCTGACCCTGACCAAACGAGTTGTCGCCCGTGTTGCCACCACCACGCGAATCTAGCATCTGCATCTCGGAGGCAACGATTTCAGTGGTATAGCGCTTAACACCGTCCTGTTCCCAGGATCGAGTCTGCAGGCGACCCTCTATATACAGCTTGCTGCCCTTCTTTATGTACTGCTCGACGATCTCGGCAAGACGGTTGAAGAAAATCACCCTATGCCATTCAGTTTTTTCCTGCTGTTCGCCCGTAGTCTTATCCTTCCACGCTTCACTAGTGGCGATAGAGACATTCGCCACGCCGTTGCCGTTTGGCATGACCCTGAATTCTGGATCGTTGCCTACGTTTCCAACCAAAATAACTTTATTTACACCTCGACTTGCCACTATCTATCTCCCCCGACTAAAACCCGTTGTATTACTATTAGCACCCCTAGTAGAGCCTAGATTAGGACCTACAATTGTGGGGGTAGCATCGCCATTATATTGGAGCCTGACACCGATCCAGGACTTCGCACTAAGTGTATATCAAGCCCGCACTCATTAGAAATTTTCGCGGAAATAAACTTCATTGCGATAATCCGCAAGCTGTCCTTTACTCCTGCCTACGTAATTGTCGATAATGCTCGGTTCCGCCTATCGCAGTGAGTGCATCATGGATTCGATTGTCATACGGGGTGCACGCACCCATAATCTCAAAAATATTAACCTCACTATCCCTCGCGACAAGCTCGTAGTCATCACCGGATTGTCCGGTTCAGGCAAGTCATCACTGGCATTCGACACCCTGTATGCCGAGGGCCAACGCCGTTATGTAGAGTCGCTTTCGACCTATGCGCGTCAGTTCCTATCGATGATGGAGAAACCGGATATCGACCATATCGAGGGTCTATCGCCGGCGATTTCCATCGAGCAAAAATCCACGTCCCACAATCCACGTTCCACCGTGGGCACGATTACCGAAATTTACGATTACCTGCGACTACTCTTCGCCCGCGTGGGAGAGCCGCATTGCCCAGAACACAACATAAAGCTACAGGCCCAGACCGTCAGTCAGATGGTCGACAATGTCATGGCTCTTCCCGAAGGCACCCGTATCATGGTGCTCGCGCCCATTGTCCGTGAGCGCAAGGGAGAACACCTTCACGTCTTCAGCGAATTGAACAGCAGCGGCTTCATACGCGCCAGAGTCGATGGCCTCGTGTGTGAATTAGAGTTTCCACCGGCGTTAGAGAAGAATAAGAAGCACTCCATCGACGTGGTGGTCGACCGCCTGAAGATCAAGCCCGACCTGGAACAGCGCCTCGCCGAGAGTTTCGAGACCGCCATTCAATTAGCCGACGGCTTAGCACTGGTCAGCATTACCGGTGAAGATGGCGAAGAACAGCAGGATGACCTGGTGTTCTCTTCCCTGTTTGCTTGCCCACAATGCGGACACAGCATCTCGGAGCTAGAACCGAGGTTATTCTCCTTCAATAACCCCGCCGGCGCCTGCTCCACCTGTGATGGCTTAGGGGTAAAACAGTTTTTCGACGAGAGCCGCATCATTACCGACGAGACCTTGGCACTCGCCGAAGGCGCGATTCGTGGCTGGGACCGTCGCAACATCTACTATTTTCAGATGCTCACCTCCCTGGCAGCCCACTACGGCTTCACTGTCGAGACTCCCTTTAAGGAGCTTTCCAAGAAACACCAGAGCTTCATTCTCCGGGGAAGCGGCAAAGATGTAATCGATTTTCACTATGTAAACGATCGTGGCGATACGATCACGCGTAGCTACCCCTTCGAAGGCATCTTGCCTAACATGGAGCGTCGCTACCGCGAGACGGAGTCGAATCATGTCCGCGAGGAACTGGCTAAATACCTTAGCTCGCAATCCTGTCCAGACTGCAGCGGCACACGCCTGAAGAAAGACGCACGTCACGTGCTAATCAAAGGGTTAAACCTACCCACTATCACCGCAATGACAGTGGCAGAGTCGGCAGACTATTTTAAAAAGCTCACGCTCTCCGGCACCCGCGCTCAGATCGCAGATAAGATTCTAAAGGAGCTACAAGATCGGCTAAAATTCTTGATCGATGTGGGCCTGAACTACCTAACGCTGAATCGCAGCGCAGACACACTCTCCGGTGGAGAGGCACAGCGCATTCGCCTCGCCAGTCAGATTGGCGCCGGCTTGGTGGGGGTGATGTATATCCTTGACGAGCCCTCTATTGGCCTACATCAGCGCGACAATAGCCGCCTTCTGAATACCCTCTTTCACCTTCGCGATCTAGGTAACACAGTGATAGTGGTAGAACACGACGAGGAAGCGATCGCGAGCGCAGATCACATCATCGACATCGGTCCTGGCGCAGGTGTGCACGGTGGCGAAATAGTCGCTGAAGGTACACTTGAGGACATCAAAAATTCGAARGAWTCCCTAACCGGRAAATTCCTCTCCGGTGTAGAAAAAATTGAGATACCAAAGAACCGCACGCCCTACGACGATACGAAGYTACTCACCCTAAAGGGCGCGACTGGCAATAATCTGCAGAAGATAGACCTRACAATTCCCCTAGGCTTATTCACCTGYGTCACTGGYGTATCTGGRTCGGGAAARTCYACACTRATCAACAACACGCTATAYCCAATCACYGCTACGAAACTGAACAAGGCTACCACTCTCAAYCCATCGCCYTATGAAGAGATAATTGGKCTRGACCAGTTAGAYAAGGTAGTAGACATAGAYCAAAGCCCCATCGGCAGAACGCCGCGCTCGAACCCCGCAACCTATACTGGCATCTTCACKCCGGTGCGAGARCTYTTCGCCGGCACMCAAGARGCGCGAACGCGTGGCTACAAGCCCGGTCGCTTYAGCTTCAATGTAAAAGGCGGTCGCTGCGAGGCATGCCAGGGAGACGGCCTAGTAAAGGTCGAGATGCATTTTCTGCCCGATGTCTATGTGCCCTGCGAGGTTTGCCACAGCAAGCGCTACAACCGGGAAACCCTAGAAGTGAAGTACAAGGGTAAGAATATCAACGAAGTATTAAATATGACCATCGAAGACGCACGCGTGTTTTTCGATGCCGTGCCGGCCATAGCACGAAAACTTCAGACACTCATGGAGGTAGGCCTCTCCTACGTCTGTCTAGGACAGGCAGCGACCACACTCTCCGGCGGTGAGGCGCAACGCGTCAAGCTTTCGCGAGAACTCTCCAAGCGAGACACCGGAAAGACCCTGTACATTCTCGACGAACCCACGACAGGGCTACATTTCCAAGACATTCGGCAGCTGCTCAAGGTACTTCATCATCTTCGCGACGCGGGCAATACCATCGTCGTCATCGAACACAATCTAGACGTAGTCAAGACCGCCGATTGGGTCGTCGACTTAGGCCCGGAAGGCGGCAGTGGTGGTGGCTATATCATCGCCGAGGGCACACCCGAAGACGTAGCAAATACAGAGAAGTCCTATACCGGGCAATACCTTAAACAGACACTAAGCAAGTAAAACTAAGGGCGGTTACCACGATGTTTAAATCTGCAAAACCACTACGTTTCCCTGCATTCAACACATTGCGAACTTGCACCCTCGGCAGCGGACTCCTGTTTGCGTTCCTTGCTTCAAACATCCATGCACAGCCGAGTGCGTCTTCCATTAATTTTGGCGATAACGCGAGCCCTTGGGCGAAAGATCAGGAATGCGACGATCCTCGCTTCGCCGGGAATGGCATGGCACCAACTCTGGACGAGACTGACCGCGGGCACGACGCAAGCGATTGCAGGAATCTCTTTCTTGCTGGCTCCATTTACCTAGTAGACAGCAATTCCACATCTAACGTTGCAGGCATTAACTTCGGCGATAACAGCAGCACCTGGGCAAATGATGGACAGTGTGACGATCCCCGTTTTGTCGGCGAAGGAGTAGCCACAACTCTGCTCGAAGATGACCGACTTCATGACGCCAATGACTGCCGTGAGCTATTCCTAGCGGGATCTATCAACCTTGCTGAAGGCAGTGCGCCTAGTAGTGATGGTGGCGTAGATTTTGGCGATAACAGCAGCACCTGGGCCTTTGACCGTCAGTGCGATGATCCACGTTTCGCTGGAAGTGACATGGCGGCTATGCTGTTAGACACGGACATGTTTCATGATGCCCAAGACTGCCGCGACCTATTTGAAGCGGGCTCAATCCGCCTCTTATCCGGCTCCAGTGTTGTGCTTGGCGGACGCTTCGAGCGCGGCAACCTTCGCGCGGGGGACGACACCAGAGCAAACGGTAGTTATAGCGACAGCTATACCTTCATCGCTGACCGAGGTGATTCCACGATTGTCGATTTGCGCTCGGGCGAGTTCGATACATTTTTGACTGTCCGCTCCCCTAGTGGCGAAGAGTTCAGCAACGACGATTATGAAGAGAGCTTTGATCGCTCATTGGTTTCTATTCCTAGAACTGAGACTGGGGTATACGAAGTAATCGTGTCGAGTTATAGCGAATCCGAGAGTGGCGGCTACACACTGGAAATCACCACCGACGAAAGACCGCTGGAATCTCTTAATCAACAGATTAGCGGCGTATTAATCGATGAAGACGATACATTCACTGATGGCGAATATTATGACACCTATAATTTCGAAGGTCGGCCCGGCCAATCCGTAACACTCGATCTACGTTCGGATGAATTCGATACCTATTTGATCCTCAGACAACCAAATGGAGAAGCATTGACTAATGATGATGCCGACGGCTCGAATAGTCGAATCGAAGTTATTCTATCCGAAGCGGGCAACTATGAAGTAGTCGTTAGCTCTTTTGCAGGCGGAGAAACCGGCGAATACCGGCTTAATATAGCGGAAATCACCGATCAATCGGATGGTAGTAATTCGGAAGTCATTACGCCCAGCCTGCGCCTAGGTGACTCGATATCTGGAGATTTAGCTGACGGCGATCAAGCCGCTGAAAACGATGGATTTCAAGATAGCTTTTTCTTTACCGGCAATAGTGGAGACACGGTAGTAATCGACCTCACTGCCAATGATTTCGATACTGTACTCAGTCTACAGACACCTGCTGGCGCATTAATCGAGAACGATGACTATCAAGGCAGCATGGATCAATCACTAATACAGCTGACTCTACGAGAATCAGGTCGCTATCGCATTCTTGTATCATCCTACAGTAGCGGTGAGACTGGCGACTATCAGCTCAACGTTCGCCCCGCCGATGCGCTCAGTTCAGTTTCCACCACCGCCAATTCCGGGTCGAAAGTCTATGGCATATTCGCCGGAATAGCCGACTATCCCGGCACAGATAACGATCTCGATTTAACTGATCAGGACGCGATCCGAGCTCGCGATGCCCTGATAGCTGGTGCTGGAATGAATCCAGACAATGCTTATACACTGCTCAATGCCGACGCCACCGGGAGCAATTTCCGCGCAGCCCTGAATAGCATCAATGCCGACATAGGCGCCGACGATACCCTAGTGATTTTCTATTCTGGACACGGCGACAGAGTGCCACGAGCAGATGGCCCAAACAGCACCGATCCTGATGGTCTGGATGAAACCATCGAATTCTACGATGGCCCAATGTTGGATGATGAGTTAGCCGCCCTGCTGGACAACAGCAATGCCGGCACAATCTTATTGGTGATGGATTCCTGTTTTAGCGGTGGCTTCTCTAAGGATATTATTTCCCGACCGGGCCGCATGGGTCTGTTTTCCTCCGAAGAAGACGTAACCTCACAGGTGGCATTCAAGTTTCAGGCGGGGGGCTATCTCTCCGTCTTCTTTGACGAGGCAATACGAGAAGGTTTGGCAGATAGAGATGATAATGGCGAAGTGACAGCTATCGAACTAAGCCAGTATTTGCACGGCCGCTATCGTTCCGACGTGAAGTCTTTGGGCACAACTAGTTATGTGCGCACTTCCGGACCGCAATCCGCCTACCAACACCTAGTTGTAGATCGCGGCGGCGTCGGGCCCTACAGCGTACTATTCAATAGAAACTGAAACGCCAAACTATCTAAGCAAAACCTTAAACACGGGGTAGTCGACCGCACTCGTGTTTAATAACTCTCGTTCCAGATAGTCATCGAACATATTCCAGTAGGCTAATCCGTCGTCAGACTCAGGTTCTAAAAGATAGAAAATTAAGTTCGCAAGCCGATTATTCATAGCCACATAATAGTCGCCTGCAGAGAAGCCCTTGGTCTCAGGCTCGAAGGCACCTACTAACCGCGAGTTTCTGTGATTGTTCTGTACGAAGTTGTTCTTTTCTATCTCTGTAACCTTAAAACTCTCTCCAGTGAACTCCTGACCATGCCCTAGTCTGGCCACCTCAATTCCGTGCTGACCTAATTTCGCGGCAAGCAAGTCTAGTGCTGCTGGAAACACGTAGGCTACGGGCACTGTAGCCGATTTTACTGCCTCGAAGGCGTTGAAATTCTGCACCCCTTTAATCTCGACAATCTCCGAGCTGCGCACGAATTTCTGACTGCCATCAGTCGCGGCATAGGGAATATATTTGTAACTCAGCAGATCCAGCGGCTCTTCCAATGCCACCATTTCAAATTGAACACCGTTCTGATAGCTGCCCGCGTTCTGCTCTATTTTCTCTACGACTCGCGCATCGGCCTGACGATTTATTTCTCGAATCTCGCCAGCATGCGTGCTCGTGTATTCGAGTATTTCATTGATGAAGGCATTCGCCGCGTGAACCCTCTTGTAGAACCGGTCGTGCGCAAACGTCTCGCTCAATATGGCCATTCGATTTCTTAATCCCATATTGTTTGTTAGGTAGCGTGGAGCATGGTGATAGGTTCGTAGTTCAGTGGGCGGCCAATCTCGAAAATCGAAACCGCCATACCAATTAAAGTCCAAATTGAACTTCTCTTTAACGGATTGCCGTATCGCAGGCAGCATGACGTCAACGGTGTAATCCGAAGGCGCAGGGTCTCCCGCCGTATGGTAAGAAGGCGCATAGGTAAGCGAATAACCATGCCAGGTGCCGTTGGTTGTGTGCATATCTACAAAAAGATCCGGATCCCAGCGCTGAATTACGTTCTCAAACAGGGCCGCCGTCTCGATGGTGTCGATAATCATGCCGTCTCTGTTGAGATCGTAGCCATGGGCCGTGCGCTGCCCGGCAAGAAGTGGACTCATTTCTTGCGAGGGACGCGAGTCATCACTCATCTGATCATTGCCGTCAGCGTTGTAGACGGGCAAGAACAGAATTATCTGGCTTTCTAACAGATGCTGTTTGTCACCGTAAAGGATCTCTCGCATCGCGATCAGGCTAGCTTCCTTTCCCTCGACTTCTCCCCCGTGGATATTGCCTTGAATGTAGACCAGCAGTTTTCCTGAGTCTCTCGCGTCCTCAGGCGTCCTCACTGGCGGATCGGCTAGCACCAATAGCGGCACATTTTTGCCTTCCAAACTCGTTACCAGCGTTTCTCGATGTACTAATTCACTGCTCGCCTGCAGCGCGTCAACTACCGACAACACTTCGGCAAAGGTAGAGGTGCGCTCAAAGTTACTCAATTCGGCGGCTGTAATCATCGCCTCTGAGAAACCACTATCCTGAGCGCTGGCTGTGGCTTGGCAAGCCAGTGCGAATAAAAAGGCCAAAATAAGTTGTCTCATGTGTAACTTCCAAAAAATTGATGAGTGAATCTAGCTGACTACCTAGACCCTAAGGCAGAGAATAAGCCACCAGAAAGCTAATCCAGCAATGTAGATATAGCAAGATCAATTCTACGGCTGTGCGATCACCAATTCCGCAATCCGAATCGGCGCTATGCTGGCCGCGCGTCGATATTGTAACAGTGTGTGATTTTTATCGAGCAGTTGCTCGAAAGGTCCCGTGTTTAGGGCCTTTCCGGAGGATAGGGCCTTGGAGCTTGTTGCTTTTTGAGGCAAAAACTAATAGCCTCGACGGTAGATATAACCGTGGTAAATAGGCGTGCAAATTTTAACGGTTTAGCATGCATTCAAATACAACAAAAAACGGAGCAATGTCAGTGAATTCCAAACTAACACGCAGACGTTTTATCAAGGGAGTTATCTTCTCTGGTGCCGCCGTTACAACTGGCACGGGAATTTACCTCGCAGCGAATGCCCAATCTGGACAATCTACTGCCGAACGCTTGATAACACTCAACATTAACGGTCGCGAGAGGCGCGTTGATGTACTTCCAACGGAAACACTCGCCAACACCCTACGCTACAAGCTCAATATGACTGGCACCAAGATTGGTTGTAATCGCGGAGAATGTGGCGCTTGTACCGTATTGATCAATGGTGTCCCCAACTACGCATGCTCAGTGTTAACGCACAATGTGAAGGGCAAGGAAGTCGTATCTATTGAGGGCATCAAGGAAGCCGACGGCACATTGCATGCTGTGCAACAGGCATTCATCGCAGAGAACGCTCCCCAGTGTGGATTTTGCACGCCGGGTCAGGTGATGTCGGCAGTGGCCTTGCTCAACAGCAACCCACGCCCGACCAAACTAGAGGCCGCCGCAGCTATGTCAGGAAATCTCTGCCGCTGTGGAGCTTATGAACATTATCTTAATGGCGTGATGCGCGCCTCGGGGCAATTAGCATGAGTACTCATATAGGTAAAGATTTCACACCACCAGATATAGCCGGCAAGGTAACTGGTGAGATTAAGTACGCCGAAGACTACAAGCGTGAAGGCATGGTCTTCGCCCGTTTGCTAACCAGCCCACTGCCAAGTGGCCGAGTAGTAAGCATAGACACATCCGAAGCACTGCGAATGGACGGCGTTATCGGTGTTTTTACCGCAGACGACTTACCACCTGTGCCTCCCCCGGGAAATCCGTCACTGGCATCGGAATATGTAACTTACGTCGGCCAGCCAATCCTTGCAGTAGCAGCGATTACTGAAGAGATTGCCGAGGCCGCCATCGACAAGATTCGTATCGACTTCGAACGCCGCGATTTCGTCATAGACCCTCTTGAGAGCCTAAGCCCAGGCGGCAGCAATGCCTACCCAGAAGGAAATGTGCTCGTCAGGACACGGGAGGAAGGCCCAGAGGGCGCACCGATCGTGGGTGCCGAGATTCGTGATATTAAGTGGCCGCAATCTGCAATCGACGCGATCAAGTCCGGCAGTGAGCCGGTAGGTGGCGAGTTCACAACCGAATGGGCTTTCGGCGACCTTGATGCTGGCTTCGCAGAAGCAGCAGAAATCATCGAGCAGCCATTCGTGACAATTGGTTACCCGCATCACTCTCTCGAAGCCAGAACAAGTATGGCTTATTGGGAAAATGGCAAATGCTATTTCCACGGTTCCTCACAGAGCCAGAGTGCAAACAATGCCGGCCTTTCCCGCATGTTAGGCATCGATTTGGCAGACTTGGTATTTATCAATGAAGCCACAGGTGGTGGATTTGGTTCCAAGATCGGTCCTTACCCAATCATGGCAATTACCGGCAACTTCGCCCGTGTTCTTAACCGTCCCGTACAACTGCGCTTCACGCGTGAGCAGGAGTTTTACATCGGCTCAGCGCGCTCCGGCATGCAAGGTTGGATCAAGATTGGCGTTAAAGAAAATGGCAAGGTATCTGCAGTCGACCTAGTTATCGTGAACGATGGCGGCGCCACCGGTGGCGGTAGCGGCAACTCATCGGCACAGCACGTCACCGTGGCTTATCAGCCTGAAAACATGCGTTATCGCGGCATTTCCGTTTATACCAATACAACACCTCGTGGCGCACAGCGCGGGCCGGGTCAGAATGAAATGGCAGCCGTACTCGCGCCAATGACTGACCGAGCGGCGGCGGCTGTGAATATGGATAGAGTCGCGTTCCGCAAGGTTAATGTACTCGACAGCAACGGTTTTCAAGGCGGCAGTCAGGGCCCAGTAACCAGCGCTTTCGTACGCGAAGCGCTAGACCAAGGCGCGCGCACTTTTGGTTGGGATGAGAAGCTCGCCCTACCCAAGGTGAATGGCAGCAAGGTTCGTGGCATAGGCGTTGGCATCGGTTATCACGGTGCAGGCGGCAGAGGCTATGACGGGCTCCTTCGCATCGCACCAGACGGCAGACTATTTATCCACAGTGGCGTCGGCAACTTGGGAACGTATTCCTATGTCGGTACCTGCCGGGCTGCAGCCGAGGCGCTTCAAGTGCCTTGGGACCGTTGCGAGATAGTGCACGGAAGATCGGACAAGCATCTACCTCACAGTTCTGGTCAGGGTGGCTCTAACACCATCTTCACCCACACTCGAACTAACTGGGTAGCGGCACAGGACGCGATCACCAAGCTTAAAGAAATCGCAGCTAACGATCTCGGTGGCTCAGCGGATGACTATGTGATCGGTGACGAACGCGTATATCAAAGCAGTGATCCCAGCATCGGATTAACCTATGCACAGGCTGCACAACGAGCGATGGAGCTTGGCGGAAAATATAGCGGGCAGGAATATCCTGACGATATCAATCCATTGACTCAGTTGGCTGTTCAAGGCCTCGCTGGTAGCGGATTAATCGGAGTCGCTAAAGACAATATTCCGGGTCAAGGTCAACCGCCTGGCGTCGTTGTCGGTTTTTGCGAAATCGAATTAGACAAGGACACCGGCAAGTTCGAAATCTTGGACTACACTGCGATCGCCGACTGCGGCACCGTGGTTCATCCCAAGAACTTCGACAATGCCATGCGCGGCGGCGCCGTGTGGGGTGTAGGACTAGCCGCTCTAGAGCGCCATGTCTACGACCCACAAAATGGACTGCCAGCCAATACTGGCTTGTACCAAAACAAACCACCTACGTATTTAGATGTGAATACGAATACGAAGATGGGCGGCGTGAACATCCCTGACCCTCAGAATCCAACTGGAGGACGAGGTATCGGTGAGCCAACGCAGGGTGCATCTGCAGCAGCATTGGCAAGCGCCATATCCGACGCCTTGGACGGCCACCTGTTTAACACAGCGCCGACCACGACGGATATGATCGTTAATCACTTGGCTGGTAACACGTACAGCACCAAGTCCCTTAAAACTAACACTTTCTAGAGGTTATCTATGCCATCTCATGACGTAATGCCCAATATGGAACTGTACCAACCGGTACAGGTAGAAGATGCCCTAGCACTAGCCGATCGGCTCGCCGATAGAGGCTGGTTAGTTGGGGGCGGCCAAGATACTTATGGCTGGTTAAAAGATCGAGCGAAAGACGCAGACGCGATGATCGACCTGAGCGCTATCGACTCACTTCGAGGCGTTCGCGAGACGGCGGACGGTATCGAAATCGGCGCTCTCACCACGCTCACAGAAGTTGCTACTAACAGCATTATTAAAGATAAGTTTTCCTTGTTATCGCAGGCAGCAGGCGTAGTGGCAAGCCCACAGATTCGCAACATCGGCACACTTGGCGGCAATGTCTCACAAGACGTTCGCTGCTGGTACTACCGCCGCGGCCTGTCTTGCTATCGAGCCGGTGGCAACCTGTGCTACGCGGACACGCCTCAAGGCATGAACCGTGACCACTCGTTGTTTGAAACTAGCCGCTGTGTTGCGGCTAGCCCTTCCGATACGGCCCCTGCTCTGGTTGCGCTGGATGCCACTATGGTTATTCGGAGCTTGGACGGCGAACGTACTCTTGCTGCCGAGGATTACTTCGTTGGCCCAGCTAACGATATCGAGAGCACGACTGCGCTGCGTACAGGTGAGATTCTTACCTTGGTAAAAATCCCAAACACTTGGGCCAATGCCTCGTTCTACTTTGAAAAAGTCGCGGACAGAAATGTCTGGGATTTTTCTCTCGTTAGCGTCGCAGCTGCCTTTAAGGTTAGCGGTGGCATCGTCGAAGATTCCCGCATCGTTTGTGGAGCAGTACAGTGCACGCCACGTCGCGTGACTAATGTAGAGAATGCAATTCGAGGCCAGGCGAAGAATGCTGCAACCGCAGAATCTGTCGCCGAGATGGCAACGGAGGGTGCCCGCGCACTCGCGCACAATGGATTTAAAATTCCATTAATGCAGAACTTGGTGAAGCGCGCTATTAGTGCCTAGAGCCTTTGGTTTTAGCCTACTTAAGAGCCTGCAGATAAGAGGGGTACGATCCTAAGGGTCGTATCCTTTTTTTTCGCCTTGAGTTCGCCTTGAGAAAGACAATCGTTACGCTCACACTCAAATCAATCAATGACCGAATGACCTTGCTTCTGGTAACTTAAACACACTATGACAAACCTAGTACAAACTCTAACAGTAGGTATGCTGCTACTTTCCCTCGAGCTCGCTTACGCCGAAAGGGACGATACTGTGCTACAAAACGTCAGCTTCGCTGATGTACTGAGTGTCCCCTATAGAGAATCCAATACTACTATCAGCTACGGTCCAGGCCCATTTCAGTTTGGTCAACTCTGGCTACCTGTAACGACCCCCGTTCGTGCAAGCCTCGTTCTTATTCACGGAGGCTGTTGGCTTAACCAGTTCGATATCAGCTACAGCCATGGTCTTAGCTCCGCATTGGCCGATGCCGGCTACGCAGTTTGGTCCTTGGAATATCGACGTATCGGCGATGAAGGCGGTGCCTGGCCGGGAACCTTCGAAGATATTATCGCCGGCATCAATAGCCTGAACGACATAGCTGAAATAGAGTCAGAAAACGTGGCGATTCTCGGGCACTCAGCCGGTGGTCATCTTGCCTTACTGGCTGGCGCTCGATCAGAGCTTCTTGATGTAGAGCCGGACCTAATTATCGGGCTGGCTGCTATTTCCGATGTAATCAGCTACGCGGAGGGAAGTAACTTCTGCCAAGCTGCGACACCCTTGTTCATGGGCGGCAGTGTTATAGAGCGCGCACAAGACTACTTCGATGCTAACCCAGGCAATCATGGTCTCCATGAAAACACAGTGTTGCTACAGGGGGATATTGACAAGATTGTTCCACTCTCACAGGCGACGCTGCCGGGAGCGAGAACAATTATCAGGACAGGAGCGAGTCATTTCGACTGGGTTCATCCAGGCACCCTCGCCTATCGAAGTCTATTAGAACTGCTAGCTGAACACTTCTAGCACGTCGTCTGAGAAGTTAAGAAAATTGTTCACAAGTAATGGAGTAAGAACCCAATTACGAGTAGACAAGTTTTCTCAATGACTCAAGGTCGCTTACTCTGCTGGAGTGGAACAATAGTAGCAATACCACTGTTCCTCATTTTTAGAACACATAGTTTCCAATGAGATATGAACCTACCATTATCACCACATAACTACCGAGGATTACATTTACCACTGGCATTAATTTCGCTTCTCGCTCTTGTTCGTGTACCGACATACTCACCTCTCCACTAAAAAACTACGTCAAAGCATAGTCCAAGGGGAGGCCAAAACATTGATTTAGGTCATCGGGGATGGCATTGGGAGCGCAGCATCGAATGCTGAAGAGAACAGGGCCTTGGTGGCTGTCCTAGCCTAGCCCGGAAGGGTTAGGAGACATGGCTTTCTGCAGAACGTCACGCAGCTCTTCCTGGCGATATGGCTTGCTCAAAAAACCTGTCATGCCAGACTTAATTAGGTCTTTTGGATCTTCATGAATAACATTCGCGGTAACCGCGATCACGGGAATAGTTGATATGTTGCCATCCATAGCGCGAATTTTTCTAACTGCCGTCACTCCGTCCATGACCGGCATCTGCAGGTCCATCATAATTACACTCACGATATGATCAGGCAAATAGTCGAGAACTTCTCTGCCGTTCGACATCGTCACCACCTTATGCCCATCTGCTTCCAAAAGACGAGAAAGAACCATGCGGTTAACGGCATTATCATCCGCGACCACAATCGATAGCGAGCGCAGCTTAATATCGGCGCGACTGGTCGGCTTAATAACTGGAGCCTTAGCACTCGTTAACGGCAGGAATACCGTAAAAGTCGAGCCTCTACCCGGTACGGAATGCACCGCAATTTTCCCACCCATAGCAGAAACCAGCTGCTTAACGATAGTCAACCCAAGTCCAGAGCCACCGAATTTCCGCATTGTTGTCTTGTCGGCTTGAACATAGGGCTCGAACAGACTTGCCTGCGCCTTCTTGTTAATGCCTATCCCCGTATCTGATATTTTCAGGCGCATGCGCTCTAACGCAGTGTCCAGAACCACATCTACTTCACCCGCACTGGTGAACTTGACTGCATTGCCCACCAAATTTAATAAAATCTGACGCAGCCTAGTTGGGTCGCCACGAACGTATTCGGGAATGTCGTCCTCGATGACAAAAGAAAACTTTACGCCCTTCTCTTTAGCCTGAAACGCCAGTGGTGCAAGAGTTGATTCGAACAATTCGTGAATATTTACCGGCACCTTCTCCAGCTCAATCGTTCGACTGTCTAAACGCGACAAATCCATGACATTATTAATAAGTTCCAACAATGTCTCGCTACTGTGAAGTATCACATCGATCAACTCTTTCTTCTTGCTCGGCAAATCACCGCCTTTGAGCAACTGTGAGGCGCCGATGACACCGTTTAATGGAGTCCGTAACTCGTGACTCATTGCGGCGAGAAAGGATGCTTTCGCCTGCTCCGACTGACGCGCCTCGCTCTCTGCTAAGGTGCGGTCGTGCACCTCTTTTTCTAATTGCATTACCGTGTCGCTTAGTTTTTTCTCGGCAGTTACCTGAGCATTGCGAAAAACGAACGTGGCCGCGGACAGCAGAAACATCACTAGCGTTGCCTCTACAGCAAGCACAAGCGCCTGTTCCGATTCTAACGGCCCTGCAAAGGGGAACTCATAGCCTGTGTAGTGCATATAGGCAAATACCCAGAGCGTAGACGCACAGATTACCGCCCATATAACGCCAGCTGTACGCCCTGCCACAAGAGATGCAATTACGGGGAGAATAAGCAACCATGCCCATGTATTGGCCCAAACACCAACGGACATCATGGCCATTGTCATAACAAACCAATAGGCCGTAATAGGCATCTGCGATGCTAGAAGCTGCTGATTAAAATATGCTTGTAGGTAGAGTCCGAAGAAGGCAACGACAGTAGCAATCGCAATATAAATATTGTCACGCTCGCCATCGGTGTAATAGTTGGACACGAATAACCCGATCGCGACCGGCAGTACACAAAATATAGTTGTAGAAAGTGTCCGGCGTTCCCGCAGTAGTACAGGTTCACTAGTAGCAGGCTGCAAGCCCCCATTCCATAGAAACTTGAGATGATTAATCAAAAACATGCATGCTTCTCAGTTATTCCTGCAATTTCTAAATCATACCTGAACAGGTGAAATTTAGTTGCTCTCTAACCTCAGCTCTCCTAGCCAATGACAATATCATAATTGACTAATCGCCGCAGTGAGATTCAGGTTTGAAGGTGGTGACTCATTGACGCAGCTCTACTTCCCCGGCTATTTCTGATTCGCCTCCAAGTGCCGCTGAGAGATCTCATAGACCGAGCTAAACCAAACCGGCTCATCGTTGAGATTGGGTAGGAGTTGAAAAACCTCACCGCCTCCCGCCATGAACTGTTCCCGATATTCAATACCAATCTCGTGAATCGTCTCTAGGCAATCTGAGACAAATGAGGGGGTAACTACCGCAACTTTCTTACAGCCGGATGCAAGTAACTTATCCAGATGATCATCCAGATAAGGCCGAATCCAAGCCTGGCGACCGAACCGAGATTGGAAGGCTATGGAATATCTATCCTCACTCCAGCCTAATGCCGCAACGACATTCTTCGTCGTAGCGATGCACTGTGCTCGGTAACAGAGACGATTCTTTTCTGAAATTTCCTCACAACAACTACCGAAGTCACAAACACTCTCTTTATCTGCCTTCTTTATATTTGACTCTGGCAGCCCGTGAAAGCTGAATACCACATGATCCACCTGTTCATCTAATAGATGCTTGCCGATTAGGTCCACCCAAGCTTGAACAAATGCGGGCTCGGCATAAAGATCATCGATGAATTGCAAATTGGGAGGCGTTTTCCATTTAGCGGCTGCCTCCTTTACTCCGTGAAATACAGACGCGGTCGTTGCGGTCGAATACTGCGGGAAAAGCGGTAACACTAGAATTTCAGCTATTCCCTTACTCTCCAACTCTGCCATCGCCTCGGATATGAATGGCTGGCTATAAGCCATTCCATTGAGGACCAGCACATCTTCTCCCGCGCTAGCATAAGCACTCTGTACGCTAGCCTGCAATCTGTCGGCATAGACCTTCAACGGTGACCCCTCTTTCGTCCAGATACTCGCGTAGTTCTTGGCGGTCTTTGGCGCACGAAATGGCAAGATGATCAGGTTGCGCAATAACCACCTGCCCAGCGGATTCATATCGAATACGTAAGGATCCGAAAAAAAATACTTATAGAAGTCTCTGAGACCCTTGGCGGTAGGTTCTGCTGGAGTTCCTAAATTTAACAATAAGACAGCTTTTGACATGAGCTTACAACTAATTATCCTAATTATGAGGGCAGTCTAATCCATAAAAAAGGGATTAGTAACAGGCTAAAAATATCTAACTTTGCGTGTGTGCAGATGGTAAAGCGAAACCACCCCTCGATACCAGCATTTCACCTGCATCGAATGAATACCTGTAAGCTTAGACCGACTGAAAACCATGTAAGAACGCCTGAGACTGCCCACCTGCGTCACACACCAGATCCGCTATGCACAATTTAATTCGCGATAATCTACTCCGGCCTAGAGTCGTAAAACAGTGCCGGGTGCAGAGTACGCCAACGGCTAGCCTCCGAACCTGTCTTGAAGGAATAGATAGCCTACAACCCTTCTAGGAAGACACGGTATTCTTACTATCCTCCTCAAACAATTTCTCCAACTCCATTCTTCCTTCTTTTGCCAAGTTTTGCAGCTCGGCTAGGTCGTCCATGTGCTTGGCCGAGCGACTCAATATTTCTTCATCATGCTTACGAAACATACTCGTTACCTCCAAGGCCTGTCCTTCTGTATAGCCAAGGTGTTCCAGGGTGTCAGTTGCGGCTTCGAGGCTACTAGCAAAAGTTTCTCGTATTACATTTTGTACGTCACGTTTGTGCAGTTCATAGGCGTGGAAGCGATCGATAGCGCGCGCCACTATACGAATGTCGGGGTTTTGTTCTCTAGCCAGGTCAACTATCTGCAAAGACTCCTCAACATTATCAACGGCTAGCACCAAAATTCTGGCCTTTTTAACCCCCGCAGATAGTAATAGGTCAAGCCGTGTAAGATCCCCATAGAAAAGACGATTGCCAAACTGCTTTACGAATTCAACATGAACCGAATCCTTATCCATTGCTGTAAACGGCACATGACGTGCTTGCAGCATTCGACCGACAATCTGGCCGAATCTACCGAATCCAGCAATAATTACCTCGGGGTCGTGGTCGGCCCAATAAGCACTTTGCTCGGGAATGGCCTCGCGGCGGCGATGCCAGATCTTGCGCTGGATTACTACCAGAGGCGAAGTCAGCGCCATGGACAAACCTACGATGAGTGTAATCTGATCTGTGAGCTCCGCAGTAAACAACTTCAGTTCAGTAGCTGAAGACAGCACAACGAACGCAAACTCTCCACCCTGCGACAGCATCAGTCCTAACTGAAAGCTTTCTTTAAAAGAGATTTTACGCCAGCGCAAAATGCCGACGATCACTAGTGTCTTAGTAGCGACTAAGGCGAGCGCTCCAACAATCATGAGAAGCGGATTCGCATACAACAGCGGCAAATTGAGGGTCATCCCTACTGCGATAAAAAACAGTCCGAGTAAAATTCCTTTGAAGGGCTCAATGTCAGATTCGAGCTGATGCCTGAAATTGGAGTTCGCCAATAGTATTCCTGCAAGGAAGGCTCCTAAGCCCATCGATAAGCCAACTGCTTCCATCAGCACCGCCACGCTGATAACTATTAATAGACTCGCCGCTGTCATCACCTCACGATTATTCGTACCGGCGACGATACCGAGAACCGTATTCAAGCCGAATCGACTGACAGCTAGCACCAACAAAATCGCAATAACGCCGTAGTACCAAGGTGGCGCTTCGCTCTCGCCAGACCCAGACAGTGCAAGTACACCAACCAAGACGAGGATCGGGATAACAGCGAGGTCTTGCATCAACAGAATGCCAAAGCCTTTACGGCCCAGAGGGGATGCCAGAATATGCTCTTCTTTCATAAGCTGTATCGCGAATGCGGTGGATGAAAGAGCGAGGGTAAGGCCCAGCACCAGCGACTGCGAAAAGCTGAATGATAAGAACAGCATTAGCCCTCCGATCACTACCGTACTAAGTAACAGCTGACTACCGCCAATCAGGCCGATATGGCTGCGCATATTCCACAGTTTGTTGGGAGCAAGCTCCAAACCAATGACGAACAACAAAAGGATTACACCGTACTCGGCAAAGTGCAGCACCTGATCGGGGTCACTAATAACTCCGAGTGCATGAGGGCCTAAGACGATGCCAGCACATAAGTAACCCAGAATGGACCCTAGGCCGATTTTCTTGAAAAAAGGCACTGCTATGACCGCAGCGAGAAGGTAATACATTGCGTTGATCAACAGACTATCGGTATCCATAAAGGCCTCAATCTCGGTGGCTAGGGCGGTGAGCTCAGAGCAGATTAATTAGTGTGCACCCCTCAAAATTTGCCTACTGAGTGCAGTGCTAGGTGCCGCGTCTCCCTGAGGCATAAATGAATGCGAATCGAGACGCTAGTAGGCGAATTTCATGCCTTTATAGGGTACTTAAGCTGATTTGAATTTTCAGTAACTAACTATGTAGCATATCATCCCCTACCTCGACATGAAATACAGTGAAAAACCTCCTGCAAAGCCCGCAGCCATTGGTCTACAGCAATTTAAGTCAATGACTGACGAAAGCTGTTGAAAATAGCTGCAATTCCATTAAAAACCAGTAGAATTATTCGCTTAGGAAAATTTCCTAAACGAAAATTTTTCATTAGAGGGGAATACAACGTGAAGCAATTATTGGGATTAGCCTTAGCGGCAGCCCTCGTTTCCACCACGGTTAATGCCGGTGAACGAGTTGGTGATTTCGCTTTGATCGACCATCAAGGTGCCATTCAGCACATGACTTGGTACAACGATCACAGCGCTGTAGTTATCATGCCTATGGCGAGCAGCCAAATCGACGTTGCAAGCTTAAAAGCTCTGCAAGAGAAATATACCGAGCAAGGCGTTCAATTCTTCTTATTGAACCCTGGCCTGCAAACTGATCGCGCTCAAGTACAGAGCGACATTGCAGCCATGGGTCTAGATCTTCCAGTACTAATGGATGATGCCCAACTGGTAACAGAAATGCTGGGCGTGAGCCACGTAGACGAAGCGGTGCTCTACAACCCAAGCAATTTTGAGTTGCTCTACCGCGGCCCTATCGCCGGCATGGAAACTTCGCTGCAGCAATTGCTAGCTGGCGAGAAATTCGAGATGGTTTCTGTTGCAAGTGGCGCCCCTGCAATTGAGTTTCCCAATCTAGAAGCCCACGCAAACCTTTCCTACGAGAAAGATATCGCACCAATCATTGCGGAAAATTGCGCTAGTTGTCACCGCGACGGCGGCATTGCCCCTTTCGCCATGGATAGCAGCATTACCGTCCAAGGTTGGTCGCCGATGATTCGCGAAGTGGTTATGACTAAGCGCATGCCACCGGGTCAGGTTGACAATAAGGTCGGCCATAAGATGAAGAACGAAATGAATCTTAGCGACGAAGAGATGCAGAAGCTCGTTCGCTGGGTAAACACTGGTTCTAAAGTAGACAGTGATAATGACCCCCTAACAGCTTTAACATGGCCAACTTCCAAGTGGTCATTAGGTGAGCCTGACTTGATTGTCAAAGTTCCCGAGCAGGCAATCCCTGCAACTGGCGTTGTAGACTATATGGATATCCCTATTGATCTAGGACTCGAGAAAGACGTCTGGATTAAGGGCAGTGAAGTAGTCCCTGGCGATCCGTCGGTGCTACACCACATCATTACTACGGTTGTCCCCCCCGAAGGCGCACCTGACTTTCAGCAGATCCTGATGGACTTGCTGGCATCATTGCCTGCAGAGAAAGCACAATCGATTCGCGCTAAGATTTTCGCCGCCGTAGCATCAGGCCAACAGCCTAACATCGGTGAAATATTCAAAGAGATCCCCGAAATCGATATCGGTATCTTTCTAGGAAGTAGCGATCCAGACCTAGGATCTGTTGCAGGTTATGCACCAGGAAACAATGTTTCGCTTAACCCTCCTGGCGTTGGCGGCCTCCTGAAAGCCGGAACTACTCTAAACCTACAGATGCACTATACAACTTCTGGTAGAGAGACTACTGACGCGACTGAGATCGGCATCTACTTCTATGATGAAGGCGAGGTTCCTAACGAACGCATGTCAGGTGGCGTTGGTAATGCATTCTCAATTAGCATTCCTGCCCAGGCGAAAGACCATGAGATGGAACTAGTTACACTGATTCCTGAAGATGCAGAGCTTTATAGCCTTATGCCACATATGCATTTTCGCGGCAAGCGCATGAAATTCACCGCGCAATACCCCGACGGCAGCGAAGAATTACTGCTATCGGTTCCTGCATACTCTTTCAACTGGCAGCTTGCACATGAACTTGAAGAGCCTCTTCGAGTTCCTGCCGGCACTAAGATTGTTGCAACTGGCGCGTTTGATAATTCCTCCCAGAATACATTCAACCCTGATCCCAATACGGAGATCAACTGGGGTGAACAGAGCTGGGAAGAGATGTTCATGGGGTTCTATACTTGGAAGAACGTTGACCAAGGCGGTTCCGACTAGTACATCATGTTTAGCTAGCTAGACGAAAACAAAAAAGGGTGAACTCGCAATCGCA
>JAESUT010000145.1 GCA_016762995.1 Gammaproteobacteria bacterium
AAACTTACGGGCGTTCGATAAAGACTTAGAGTTGGGCCGAACTGCTCGACTCTGCCCTCATGCAGGCATACCGTATTACCACCGAGCACGAGAGCCTCTGTAGGCTCGGTTGTCGCATAGACTAAGACGGCACCCATCTCCGCGAATAGGGCCGGCAGCTCAGCACGCAGCTCCTCGCGCAGCTTGTAGTCGAGATTTGCCAATGGTTCATCCAGCAACACCAAATCGGCCTTCTTAATAAGCGCACGGGCTAACGCGACTCTCTGTTGCTGGCCGCCGGAGAGAGTATCGGGCGTGCGGTCAAGTATCTGCGTCAATTGCAACAGCTCGGCTACTTCAGCTACTTGCCTATTTATCTGACTCTTTGCAACTCGAGCCACTCGAAGTGGTGAGGCAATATTCTCAAACACCGACAGCGAGGGATAGTTAATGAATTGTTGATACACCATTGCCACATTGCGCTTCTGCACAGCCATGCCCAATACCGACACGCCATCGAACAGCAGCTCGCCACTGGCTGGCTTGTCTAGGCCGGCCATGATGCGCATCAATGAGGTCTTTCCCGAGAGCGTGGGGCCAAGAAGAATATTCAATTCACCGCGCTGCATGGACAGGGAAATATCATCGAGGATAACTCCTCCCCCCTGATGACAGCTAATGTTTCGCAGCTCAAGCATGCAGAATTTCCATAAGTTAGTACTCCACCCGTATCAAATTGATGGATGGCATACTAGTTTGCAAGTAAAGATTGTTCTATGTAGTTAGCAAGCGAATCACGTTCCGCGCGTGAAAACTTCAGGCCTAGCTTGCTACGTCGCCAGAGAATATCATCTGCGGACTTCGCCCATTCTTCGGAGCAGAGGTAATCCACTTCTCTTTGGTAGAGATTGTGACCAAACTTCACGCCAAGATCGCCCATACCTGAAGCATCGCCCAAAATATCGAAGCTGAGAGTACCGTAGCTACTCAACCAGCGATTGATAAGATCCGGGCCCAACCAGGCATATTTGGAAACCATTTTTTGAAACAGATGCTCTGGGAGATCGAAGTCGCCTCCAGGTAACGTTGCACCCTTAGTCCACGCAGGGCCCATAGTCGGCAATGCTTCCTTCAATTTACTCAATACGTCTTCTGCTAAAACTCGATAGGTAGTCACCTTGCCACCATATACCGAGAGTATTGGATGTGGATTCGTTTCCAATACTAAGTTGTAGTCTCTCGATACCTTACTAGCGTTCACTTCTTCATCGTCTATTAGTGGTCTCACGGCGGCAAAACTGTGCACAATATCTGAATGCAAGATCGCCTTCTTGAAGTACAAATTCACAATCGAGAGTAGATAGTTGGTCTCTTCTTTAGAGATTTCTACATGGTCCAGGCCACCTTTATGTTCAGCCTCAGTCGTCCCTATCAACGTATAATCTTGCAGCCAGGGAATTACAAAAATCACTCTACCGTCATGATGCTGCAACATAAAAGCCTGCGAGCTTGGATACATACGTGGCACAACGATATGACTGCCTTTGACGAGGCGGATTTCATGCTCCGCCTCCTCATTGCTGAGCTGCTCAGATAGCGCGGCAACCCAAGGACCTGTCGCATTCACGATGACCTTGCAATCAATTTCAGTATCAGTGTTGCTATCATGATCGTGAAGCGTGACGCGCCAGCCGTTATCTAGAGACTTCATGCCAGTGCATTCTGTGCGTGTAAGTATCTGCGCTCCGCGCTGCTTCGCCTGCCGCGCATTCAATACAACTAAGCGCGAATCATCTACCTGTGCGTCCCAATATTCGAAGCCACTGGTAATAGCTGAATTGAGTGGACCTTTGGAATCTATCGTGATGGAGCGCGATCCTCCAAAACGCTTACGTCGCGCCAAATTGTCATACAAAAACAGTCCAGCTCGAATAAGCCAGGAGCTTCGCGAATGAGGTAACTGAGGAATATGAAAGGCGAGGGGCTGAATAATATGTGCGGCCGCGGCGGTGAGTACTTCTCGCTCTTGCAATGACTTTCGCACCAATCCAAATTCGTAGAATTCGAGATAGCGCAGGCCACCGTGGATAAGTTTTGAACTGCCTGATGAAGTTGCGGAGGCAAGGTCAGCCTTTTCGCAAAGGACCACATCCAAACCGCGACCCGCAGCATCGGCAGCGATGCCGACTCCATTGATGCCGCCACCGATTATTAGGAGATCATGCATAGGTTTTTTGACTCAGGTACTCTTGCTTAGGGGTGGCTCAATTAGGCCTACGAACTTGCCCACGAAATAGACAGTTAGTGTAACATGAGGAACTGTTTTTCCTATGATTCTATCTCTGCAATGCTACGAGATTCTTGCATGATTTAGGAGATTAAAACCAAGCGACCAGTTCGATTTTATTGAAGAGATTATTAGCATGAGAAATTTCATTCTCGCGATCGATCAGGGCACTACCAGCAGCCGCGCCCTTATATTCGACTCTCAGGGGAACAAACTCTCCGTAGGGCAGCAGGAATTCATTCAGCACTTTCCTGACAACGGCTGGGTAGAGCACGATGCGATGGAAATTTGGCAAAGCACTATCGCAAGCTGCCGCAGTGCACTCGAAAAGGCCTCCATTACTTCTGATCAGATTCGTTGTATAGGAATAACTAATCAACGTGAGACCACCATCGTGTGGGACAGAGAGACTGGTCTTCCAATCTACAACGCGATCGTCTGGCAGGACCGTCGAACCAGCGATTACTGCGACGCATTAAAAGCTCAACATTTGGAAGAAATAATTCAGCAAAAGACTGGCCTACTCATCGATTCTTATTTTTCCGCGAGTAAGATTCACTGGATTCTAGAGAATGTTGCAGGTGCTAGACAACGCGCTGAAAATGGCGAGCTTGCCTTCGGTACGGTCGATTGTTTTCTGCTATGGCATCTAAGTAAAGGGCGCAGTCACCGCACCGATGCTACGAACGCATCTAGAACACAGCTATTCAATATCCATTCTCAGCAGTGGGACGACGAGCTACTTAAAATTTTCGAACTACCCGCCTCACTCTTACCAACTGTTGAAGATTGTGCCGCTGAATTTGGCGAATGTGATGCCGAACACTTCGGAAGTTCCATACCCATTACAGGAATTATTGGCGACCAACAAGCTGCTGCATTCGGCCAGTGTTGCTTCTGGCCCGGCATGGCCAAGAGCACCTACGGCACCGGCTGCTTTCTCTTATTAAATACCGGAAACCAAGTAGTCAAATCTAAAAACCGCCTTCTAAGCACCGTGGCTTTTCGCCTCAACGGTAAAACCAGTTACGCGCTTGAAGGCAGCATCTTCATGGCAGGCGCTACCATGCAGTGGATAAGAGATGGCTTGCATCTCATAGAACATGCCAGTGAATCTGAGGCATTGGCGGAGAAAACCAGCGAAGATCTAAGTGTCTATCTGGTGCCCGCTTTCACCGGACTGGGAGCGCCATATTGGGACCCAACAGCGCGAGGTGCATTGTTCGGGCTCACTCGCGACAGCGGCGTAAAAGAAGTGGTAACTGCCGCTCTGCTCAGTGTCTGTTATCAGAGCAAGGACCTATTAATCGCGATCGAAGCAGATGGCGGCGTCGTAGCTAGCCTTCGTGTCGATGGAGGAATGGCAAACAACGATTACGTGATGCAGAAGTTGTCTGACCTACTGAACCTTGATGTACTAAGGCCCAAACTTACAGAGACCACCGCTCTAGGCGCAGCCTATATCGCCGGTCTGCAAGCTGGCATCTTTGAATCATTGGAGGAGATCAACGCAAAATGGGAGCTAAACCAACGCTTCGAACCGAACAAAGATGATGCATGGAGAAAGAAACAATATGACGGTTGGTTAGACGCCGTCTCGAGAACGCGAACAAACGTAGTAGACGGGGAAAATTAAAAATGGAGCTTCATTTAATTCGACACGGAGAGACCAACTGGAACAAAGAACGGCGAGTTCAGGGTCAGAGCGAATCGCATTTAACGGATTTGGGCATCCAACAAGCGAAGGAGCTTGGACAGCGCATTGAGCATCTAGCGTTTGATAAAATTTATTGCAGCAGCAGCCTACGCACACGCCAGACTGCAGAGTATACGTTCCCTGAATCAACAACCGAGATTAGTTATCTCGATGAGCTACGCGAAATATTTCTTGGGCCTTGGGAAGGCCATCTCTATGAAGACATTGCCCAGAGAGAACCCGATTCTCATCACCATTTTTGGGAGCAGCCTCACTTATTTCAAGTGGATGGTGCCGAGAGCTTCTTTGAGCTACAGCAGCGAGCCATCGATACCGTGGCGAATATTGAGGCCACACATCGAACAAGCCCTGCGAGTGGCAAGAAAGTCGCGATAGTGAGTCACGGAGCACTAATAAAATCTTATCTTTGTCACGTCGAAGGTCGTAGTATGGACCAGCTCTGGGCGCCTCCAAGAATGCACAATTGTGCTCACAGCATCGTAGCTTTCAGTGAGAGCGATGGCAGCGCTAACATTTTGCAGTATGCCGACGAGCCCATTTTCAAGGAATAATTATGACCAACGAAATTACCGATCAAACAAAACCGCGACTTTGGTTAAAAGTCGGCGGACTCGCCAGTCTAACAATGGGACTGGGCTTGGGACTGCTCACGCTCGCCTCTGCCGCTGGCATTTGGCTTGGCTTTTGGGACTTCCGACGCGGATTCTCCCTTCTCGGTACAGCCAATCAGTACGGGCAATGGCTTGCCTGGGCCTGCCTCCTACTAGCCGCTGCCACGCTCACAACTGGCCAATTATTCAAGGTTCAGAATGCCGGAAAATTCGTAGGCCTCGCGTTTGCTGGCGCCTTGTTGGCATGGGTCGCCTACCTTATTCCAGAAAGCTTCCGCCCTGGCGAAGGTGTGAACTACCCGCCGATTCACGACATCTCAACTAATCGAGTCAACCCACCTGAATTTGTTGCAATAGCGCTACTCCGTGCCGATGCACCGAATACATTAGTCTATGGCGGCTCCAACAATATGACGCCAGAGAAATTGATCGAACAAACGAATGAGGCCTACCCGGATCTGATTACACAGCGCTATAGCGAATCTGCAAACGTAATTTTCGAGAAGGCGCTGGCTGCAGTCGATGATTTGGGCTGGGAGCTTGTTGCACAAGACGCCTCCACTGGCAGAATAGAAGCTACCGACACAACGTTCTGGTTTCGCTTTAAGGACGATATTGTTATCAAGATCGAACAACAAGGAACTGATACCTTCGTTGATGCTAGGTCGGTTTCTCGAGTAGGCACCGGCGACGTAGGAGCGAATGCTATTCGCTTACGCAAACTATTTACCCTGCTTAAAAATTAGACTACTTGAGTAGAATATCTCAAGATAGAAATTAGTGAATCTATGCAGTTAGACAATAAAACAAACAACATGCTCATCTTCGCTGCCATCGTGTTAACGGTGCTGGCCCTATCTCAGCTAATTGGGTACTGGGTAAATAGCACGATTCCACAGAACACAACCGTCGAATGGAGCAACCTGATTCACTTTACTCATATCCGCAATCACGGTGGCGTGTTTGGCATGTTGCAGGGAATGGGCGGGGTGTTTGCCGCGGTCAGCATTGCGCTTCTAATCGGCGTAAGCGCCTATCTCTGGCTTAGCCCATCGATCAAGCGTTATGAGTATATTTGCTTCGGGTTCATAGTCGGTGGTGGGGCCAGCAACATACTAGACCGATTTGTATATGGCAGCGTAATCGACTTTATCGACATCCAACACATTCCCTACTGGAACTATATATTCAATACTGCCGATGCAATGGTCCATGTTGGAATCTGGCCTCTTCTTTTCTTTAGCTTCTTTGTAAGCACAGATCAAAGCGATTCAAGCATACCGAATTAATTTTTGAATTACTAAATCCGAGACATAAAAAACCCGACTGCCATAAGCCGTCGGGTTTTTTTACGCTGCTAGTATTAGCTAGCTGGCAACTTTAAATTCTATAGCAGATAGTATAAACGTTATCTTCAGAATAAAGAGCCGCAAGTACTGCATTGCTTGGGTTTGTATTAACACCACTCGTACCAATAGTAGCTCGGAGACGCCCCGTAGCACCTAGACCATCATCAAGCTCATTGTCGATAGAGATCGCAGCAGAACCTGGAACCTGACTCAAGCACACTTTAGTGCCGGTCAAGTTGCCACCCATAGCGGCTGTAGTAACGCCCATGAATCCACCCCAGGCGTTTGTTGGCATAGTCAGTAGACCGGTATCTGCAGGATTTCCCGATATGAAACCGGCTGCCTTCAGCTGCTGCCAAAATGCTCCTGACTCAGTATTTCCAGCAAAAGTTCGATTAGTAGTCACTTCCAAACGGCCATCAGCATCACCAGCACCTACAGCTGCCCAACTAGCACCGCGAGCAGCCAGAGTAGCCGCGGGGCCATCGTCGCCAGGCATACGCCCGTATCGATCTTGGTAGGCGAAAATCGCAGCCGCTGTGCCATTCATGTCCTTAACAGCCTGCTTAACGCGAGAGTTTTCAATCAACTCCTGACCCTGCAGTACGCCGCCTACTAACAAACCGATGATTACCAATACGATAGCAATCTCGATGAGTGTAAAACCTTTTTGCTTCTTCATGTTCACAATTGAAGTTTTCATCAAACATCCCCCTGGAAGTAAAAATGTAAATAATTGAAATTTAATACTTTTCTAACATAATTCTCTGATATGGCGCCATCTTATAGATCGGCCGTGAGAGTCGCAATATGTAGGTTTTTTTTACACCGGTTTTGGGAATTTTATCACGAAGACTAGGGGATCATTTTCTGGAGTAATCGCCTGCAAAGTGCCTCCAGCCCCCTGAACTAGCTGCCTCGCGTGGTATAGACCAATGCCCAATCCATCGCCTTTTTCGCTCCAAAAGGGCTCGAAAAGCCGTTCTGGCCACAAACAAGGCTTACCGTTTTGGTCTTTTATCGATATTTCGAGGTCTAAACCGGTATCGATGATGGAAATTTCGATATTCAGATCAATCTCTGGGTAGCGGCGGTTCTGGTCTATATAGTTGCCAAACAAGTTGTCACAGATGCTATTTAGCGATTGCTGGTTTATCAACACCTGACCATTGCCTTGAATATTTATTTTTAGATTGTGGATATCCGCAGTCGTTTTGAGAGCCTCGCTGATATTCATAGGCTCCATATTTTCAGTGGGGGCATTATGCGAGAGCGTACTGAGGAAGCGTTCCGAGCGGTCATGTAGTGTAGGCATAACCACGCGTAAACTGTTGAGCAGTTTTTCTTCCTTGCCCGCAGGCGTATTCTCCAGTTGCTCTGCAACAAGGCTAATAAGCTGCACGATATTTTTCATGTCATGCTGCAGGAAAACACTTAATTTTGCAGTCTGTGCGAAGGCGCCCTGAACAGTACCTAACTTCACCCACATATCTGTATAGAGGAGCAGGAAGAAGCTCTCGGAAATGACCGTACTGAAATAACGTTGTTCGAAGCGGCGCTTACCATCGTAGAGCATTACGGTCAGAGTAATGTCATCCACTTCTAACTTACGATGGATGAACACATCACCTTCGCTTCCCTCCATTTTTGATAGAGTTGAGCCGAACCAATCCAGCTGCCAGCTTATGCCCTTAAAGCCAGATTTTTCTAATGGCTGCCAGCAATGACGCAATAAATTTGGCAAATCGAAGCCAAACTTCTCATTTAGGCTAACCAATTCATTGATTATCCGAGCGCGCCGGCGCGCCTGGTCTAACAACCATACTGTGGCAAGAATTATGCTGGCCCCTATCAAAATCAGATAGGGGTAGAGGCTAGCCATCGTCACGTTTTATTCCAAACTTCTTCAGGAAGTAGTATATGCTTTCTCGTTTCAGTCCCAACCTTGCCGCGCTTTGATAGACGTTAAACTGGGTGTCCTTCAACACATGACGTACCAGCTTTTCTTCCGCTTCCTCACGTACCGCCTTTAAGCCATCGGAAACTTTCGCAGTAATTTGCAGCCGAGTAAGACCTTCTTCGACCTCCAAGGTTAGCTCTTTTCGATAGAACAAGACTGCGCGCTGCACGGCATTCAGAATGTCTGCTGAGCGGGAAGGTTTAGACAGAAAGTCGAATGCACCCTCCTTGATAGCTGCTAACGCGGAGCTTTCTTCATCCTGACCAGTTAGCACCACGACTTTAGCTCGATGTAATTGCGCTACGACCATCTTAATAACTGCCAGACCCTCAGTAGTAGTATGCGGAGAGGGAGGGAGACCTAGATCAAGTACCAGCGCTGCAATGCTAGGGTCACCTTTCAAAATTATTTCGGCGCTCGCCTTACTATCGGCCTCTAGGATTGCATAGTCATTCATCTCGAGAACATTTCGTAGCACCAACCTGAGCGCCAGATCGTCTTCTACGAGAAGAATTTTAGCTAGCGGCTGTCGCTCTTTATTCTGAGAATCAATCTCGGTCGTGCAGTCTGACGTCTCATCAATCACAGGTAACCTCGGAATAGCGTGCTAGATGCTTTAAGTTTTAAATAGTGAAATACAGAAAAATTACGGCAGCTGTCCAGCTGCTATCATTCTGGTGTAGAGAATACTGGGTGATAACCAAGTAATCATGTCATCGAATGTAGCTTCGTTGTAAACGGTAGACACGAAATTATTGTTGTTCGCCTGGCGATAACCGTTTCGGGTTGTCTCTCCCGAATTTGCGCGCTCATTTGCAGACGTGAAAGTAGCAAAATTTGCTCCCAAAGAAATGACAACAGCGGGCGCTGAATTAACTAACACATTGCCTGCGCCACAGGTGGAGATTGTGCATATCTGCAAATTAGGTGCGAGAGCAGTTATACCAAGTGTGCGCATCTGTCCAGCCGTCGTAAACGCACTCGCGCTTATATTGGATACATTATAACGATAAGGACTCAGCCAACTATCCATTAATAGATTGTTTACATTCCTAGGCCCGCTTAAGCCAAGCGTTGCCCAGGGCAGGAAACCGTATCGCTGCGTACAGACACCGCCGCCGASAGGCGCTTCGGCACCTAARCTTGTCGTCGTRGCGGGGCAMGGCAACCTYCCATTKGCTTGAGCGAAWCCGTATAGCGCCTCTTTTATCTCGTCCATGGTACTGTTTGCATCAGTACGATTATTTGACTYTCTCACTTCACTGAGAGAGAGGAGTAAACCACCTAGCAGCGTGGATACAATTGCCAATACTATCGCCAATTCAATAATGCTAAAGCCAGGTGTCCTAGCATGAAATTTTCTTGTAGGTATTTTCAACATCGCAATCCTGTCCTGCGTAAATCATCGGGTGTATTTGGCGGATTATAGAGTAGCGTGTAACTAATATTGGGACAGCCAGTAAAAGTTAGAGTAGCCTCATCATTAGACACCCGCACATAGTTCGCATTCGCAAACCAAGAATTTGTAGTAAACCAAGCTTCTGCGGGCGCTATATTAAGTGGCGTAAAATCAGCATCAGCCGGATAAGCCAAGTTCRCAACACGGTAGGCATCCAACTCCGTCTTTAACAAATACGCAACCTGCCGTGTTATTGGRCCCATTATCTCGTCTATCGTTATCGATAACACTCGATCGTTAAACAAGYCTGGGTTCACTATAGCGCTACTGACAAAGCTCGGCGCCGTGATATTGCTATCTTCGAGATATCGACTGCTAGTATTACTCGGTCGCGACTGGGAAGAATTTGGGGGACCAGGCGCTATTAGGATGGCTGCTATACGGCCCTGCCCATCCAACGTGGTTCCAGTAATCGTTGAGCTATTTATCACGCCCAGTGGACTGCGCCTAAAATTATCCGCGACACCGTACCATAATTGCTCGTCTAWACTGGAATTGTAATTGGATAGCGGGAAAAAATTGCCATTAGGAAGCGTTATGGACYGYGGAATCCTCCCKAGAGAATTCGCGGCACAAGGAAMGTTTTCAATGCCATCGCCGTTGCTGTCTGGGCAGGGCAAAAAACCGGGGCCGGAATTAGTCGCGCCATAATATTCGGCATACAGTGTGGCGTAGGCTATCAGTGCTTCTTTCGCTTCACGCATCGCAATCGAAGTGTTGTTGCTCCGGCGCTGAGCAATTGCATTTCCATCTAACAATGATATTAGTACACCCGCTCCAGCGATAAAAAGTATCCCGAAGAGAGCGAGGAGGATGACACCTTGCTGCCTCTTGTTTGGCAAAGCGGTGGAAGCCATTGTCAAAGATCCTGCGCTGCGTCCAACAAATTTCTCACCGCAGCACTATCGAGAATAGCGGAATCTGCGCCGGCGCCTTGACTAGAATTCACCGCTTCTTCTATAGCGAGGCGAGCGGCTTCTGCGACGGCAGCTTCCAGCACGGCCTGGTATTGATAGGATTCATACAACTGGCCCGTGGTCAGGTTCAACACCTGCCCTGGTTTAACATCGTAATTTACGCCGTATTCAGAATCGTGGATACGCAATCGACCCTGGCTAAAGGGGGACAGCAATTCCATGTTATTCGGCAGATTACTCTGATTGTATGCGACATCATTGACCCATACTGTATAGCTGCCATCTGCCTTACGCATGCTGCCGCCTAGCGCGTAGACAACTTCTTCTTCATCATCCGTGAATGCCGGAATATCGATAAAGGAATCCTCCATCGGCTCTTCTATTATCACACCAGATGCCACCTGGATTCGAAGTCGATCTAGCTCCGCGCGCATTGCCGGCGTAGAAAAAATTCGTTGCAGCGATTGAGCTGAGAGCTGCACCGGCACAAATGTGCAAGCGACAACAACACTGCAAATCTGCAAAGAGAGTATTCTTTGAATTTTGTTTCTCAGTTTATATTGCATAGCTCTGTAACAATGGAATGTCTATAAAATTTTAGAAAACTTGTTCAGCAAATTCATCAAATTCGAGATCATTAGACGGCAGCTCACGCCTAAAGGTGTACCAAATAAAATTGCAACTCGCAACCTGATGCACGACTAGTTCTAGCGCATCAGCCGGATCAACTGAGGACGAAGCTATGCTGCACGACGTCGTAACCATTAGCCTTCCAGCATTTAGGAACGCATTGAGGAATCGGGAAAGATCTTCCTCGTGCAACATTGGCAGCCGCACCAGTACTGTACTACTCCGAACAGATATGAATTCTTCCGGAAACTCTACACCCTCTTCATAGTCAAGCATATGACTAGTCTGCTCTCTGATTTCTACATCGATGGGAAACAAGCGAAAATTATCCCGTATTCTTCGAACATCTTCGAGTAAAGATACCCTATCTTCCTCACCCAGCAATCGATTTTCGGCCAGCAAATTGAAGCGATCGATATTCTCAACGATAATTTGTTCCGATTCTTCGATCTGCGTCACTTCTTGAAAAATAACATTGAAATTAGAACGCGTACCAAATTCAAGTTGACGCATTTGTCCACGGTAATACAGAGAGGCCCAATACCCACCGATAGCTATAGCCAAGCAAATAACAAGAAGGACTAGCCACCACTTAAGCCAGGCTAGGTCTTCTCCAATATTGCGCCTTTTTGCCACCATTTAACTCTCTATCCTCACACTCAAGGAAAATTCAGAATCGAACTGCTCACCTCCTACAACTGCAGTAACCGAAGCGTTAGGGCCAGTCTCTACAGGCAGGCGAATTGCCGTCACAGTAGCTCCTTCAATTTTGGATAGAGAATCCATAAATGCGCGCAGGCGTAAATCTGAAGCCTCATAGCCACTACTTCCCAATTGAGAACCTAGTATTTCCAGCTCTATTGTCGCTCTATTAGCTAGAATCGCATCGCTAATCTCTAGAAACTGATCATCCGCAATTAGTCTCCAGACTATTGAAGATAGATTGATAGCAGGATGTTGCATCACCACTTGAGAGATTTCACCGAGCAACTCCATCGGATAATGATTCTGACTGTCTATCAAATCATAATTGTTAACTACAAGTGCCATTGCCTCAGATGGAATCGGTGTAGCTGGAAACTGCGCAGTCAATTCATCGTACTGTTGCTGAATGGGCTGCATATTTGCCGTAATGGTTCTATAGCTAGATTGGCTCTGAAGTGTATCGGTGATCACGGGAGCGCTAACTATCCCGCCTATAAAGAGTAAAAGTAAGCAACCAAGGCCAATAAAATTACGCTGCATCCTTAGGTTTGCAAATCGCATCGCGTTCTGCGATGCGTAGATATTCCCAAAATCTCCATGGCGCACACCCCAATCGAGACATAGCAAAATTGCAGTTACTTCGTTCTGCGGACCGTCGTAATTTTCGACGGGCATCAATTTCATAGAATTATGATGAACAATATCACCAAAATCCGTGCTACCAGGCAGGTCTACAAAGGCATCCTCTTCAAGGAGGGGCGAAACGACATGCAAATCTGGCGCATTTTCAGTTTGTAATAAACCGATTCGATCCAGATATTCTAGAGACTGTAGCGTCGCTTCCAGAATTGCTTTCGCAAGGTCAGCCTCAGGGTCGATAGGCAAAGGTGTAAGCCGGCTAAACATCAATTTGTTATCGGAAATAAGTGACTGACGAATACCATTGCGCTGCCAATTTACCAAGAGATATTCTTCACCCGTTTCTAATCCGAGCTCCTTAGCAACCTTGCAAATAGCGAACGCGGGAGATGTTATGCCTTTGATGGACACCTGTTCTTGCAGCATAACCCGAACCCAGTTGTCGACGTTCCTGGTTTGGGTTATCGCACTGAATAGGACCCTATCGTCACGGCGTCCGGTTTTTTCTCTACCAAGTATCTTCGCTGAACGAAACTCGACGTTACGAAAATGCTGCTCAAGCTTCCTCTCCAAGAATGGTTTTCTATCGTAGAGGCCTACATGGACAACCTTCTCTACGATAAAATCTTCGGCAGGAGAATCTATGATCAGGGATATTTGCTTAAGCGACTCATCGATAACGTAGGTCCTAAACTTTTCGTGACCAATATCATCGTCGATAAATGCAGCCAACTTTGTCAAACAGTCATTGACCATGCCATACACAGTCAAACCCTCAAAATTTATGAGGATTATGCGCTTCTCTGATGATGAGCCGAGACCGAACATTGTTTTCCTTATATCGCCATATTGCTAATGGAGCTGTAAACTGGCCCCATGACCGATAGCATCACCCAGCCTAAAATAGCACCTAGAACAACTGTCATTGCCGGCTGTATCATAGCCTGTACTTTGTCGATTGAATCCTTAATATCACGTTCGTAAAAATAGCTTACGTTCAACAACGCATTGTCCAACTGACCGGTAGCCTCGCCAACTTTTATCATACGTATAACTAAGGGCGGGAATAATCCTGTATTGCGAAAGCTTATGGACACTCCCTTGCCTTCCTGAATCTGATCGCGCGCCTTGCTCAAGGCATGGCGAATAGCTTCATTGCCTGCGGCACGCTCAGTAATCTCTATACACTTCAGAACGGGAATCCCTGCCTTGTACAGCATCGCGAACAAATTGGCGAATCGCGACAGTATAATTTTTTTCAATACCGGCCCAATCTGCCATGCCCGTAGTTTAAACGCATCGACCTGATAACGCGCCTCGTAGCTCACGCTGGTTAATGATTTAATTGCAATCCATATGGCTAATGGCACTAATGTAAAAAGGTACCAAAAGTTAACGAAGAAATTCGACGTAGCAATCAGCAGCTTCGTATGCGTTGGCAGTTCCTGACCTATACCCTCGATAAAACTTACCAACTGGGGCACCAAGTAGATCATTAGAAAACCCACCACTGCCATTACGACTGCGCCTACAAATACGGGAAATATTAGCAATTTTTTAGTCGTGTTAATCAGCTCATCATGCCATTTGATCATCTCGTTCAGGGAGAGAAATACATCGGGCAGCTGTCCACTCTCTTCGCCCGCGGCAATCAAATTGCTAAACATATCATCAAAAACTTTGGGGTGCTCGCCCAGAGCCTTCGAAAGCGTCATCCCCCCCTCGATATCATCAATTACCTGTCCGATGACACGCCGAAAACTTGCCTGTTCAACGCTATCTCGCAGGTCGACAAGTCCATCGATTATCGAAACACCAGAACGGGTCAACTGCTCCATGTGAAAACAAAAATTGATTAGGTCAATTCTTCGAATATCACCGCCACCGAATAGGCTTCTCTTTTCTTCTACAAACTTGCACTTGATTAGGTCCATACCCATTCGAGCAAGTCGAGCCTCAAGATCACTTTCATTAGAGGCATCTAACTTGCCAAACTGATTTCGACCTTTGCTGTCTATTGCTTTGTAACTAAAAAGTGACATAGGGCACTACCCTCTCAGCCTGTCGGTGAGATCTACAATACGAGTAATTTCATCCAGGCTAGTTGTTCCATCAATTACACGTCGACAGGCATCGTCGGCGAGTGTCCTAAAGCCTTCCTCAGCAGCTGCATGTTTAAGGGCATGAGCGGACGCATTCTCCGAGATAAGCTTCCGAAGATTGTCACTAATCTGTAAAATCTCAAGTATCGATGTGCGCCCTTTGTATCCAAGCCCAGAACACTTAACACATCCAGTGGCCTGATAGATCTGCGCTTGGGTATCATTTACATCGAGCTTGAGTAGTGTGCGCTCCAGATCACCAATCTCTAGTGGCTTCTTGCATTCAGTGCAGAGTCTGCGCACTAGCCGCTGGCCGATGATGCCGATCAGATTCGCGGCAAGAAGATCCGGCAGTACATTAAGATCTGTTAGTCGCGGTACTGAGCCGATCGCCGAATTGGTATGTAGAGTTGAAAATACTTGGTGGCCTGTCATCGCTGCACGGAAGGCCATTTCCGCTGTTACATCGTCACGAATCTCACCCACCAGAATTACGTCTGGATCCTGGCGCATCATCGAGCGAATCCCTTCCGCAAAATCCATCTTCGCCGCTGCATTTATCGAGGTTTGACGAATCATAGGCATCGGGTATTCGACTGGGTCTTCCATGGTCATAATATTGATGGCCTCCGTATTGATGTGATTCAATACGGAATATAGCGTGGTGGTTTTACCGCTACCGGTAGGGCCAGTCACCAGAATCACACCTTCCGGCTTAGCCAGCATCATCTTGATCGCGTACAAATTCTCTTCGCTCAAGCCCAGCGACTCCAGAGGAACGATACCCTTGCGTCTGTCCAAAATCCTGAGCACGATGTTTTCACCGTGTGTAGTGGGCTGAGCAGCAACTCTGAAGTCGATCGGCCTTCCGATTAAAGTAAGAGAAATTCGTCCATCTTGTGGCGCTCTCGATTCGGCTATATTCATACCACTGATTACTTTTAGTCGCACGACCATCGCCGCCCAATAGCTCTTGTGTAGACTTCTAATCTGACGCAGGACACCGTCGACCCGGTAGCGAATCCTTATGAAGGCTTCTTCTGGCTCGAAGTGGATATCCGAGGCTCCCTGTTGTACCGCATCAGCCAGCAGTGCGTTGATCAGACGCACCATAGGGTGATGGTATTGATCACCCTCAGTCTGTAGATTTTCTAGATCAATCTCGCCGGTTTCTATTTCTTCCAAAATCCCATCGATGGACAGATTGAAACCATAAATTTCTTCGATGGTGCCGGCTATGTCGGTTTCGTTACCCAATACGGGTTTAATCTGTAGCTTGGTATCGTGCAGCGCACGAATCTGATCGAGCGCAATAATATTATAGGTATCCGGCATCGCTACCGTGAGTTCATGCAATGCCGAGCTATATGAAAGCGGAAGAACTTTGTAGCGGCGTGCAAGTTCTTGCGGAACCATTTTTATCGCATCGGCATCGATTACAGAGCCAGCAACGTCGACAGTGGCGAAACCAGTGTTCTCACTCAAGGCATCCCGAATAATTGAGTCTGTTACGAAGCCTAGTTGAATCAGCACGGCGCCTATGCGCTTGCCAAGATTCTGTTGTTCTAGAAGAGCAATTGTTAATTGGTCTGAAGTGATAATACCCTTCTCGATTAATGCATCACCGAGTTGCAACTTTCTACCAGATCTACTTTTCTCACTCATCGTTACCACTTCCTGCCAAGTTCGTGAGGCGGCTTCTGACCGCAGTTAGATCGAATCCCGCTGAATGATTCGTTGAATAGCCTAATGCTTCTCGATAGTAATTTTGTGCCGGCTCGCTCTGATTCAAATGTTCGAGGCTCACCGCCAGGTTGAACGCGTAGTCTGGATTAACCAAACCATTTGGAACCGCGTCGGATTTGGCCAACTGCAAAGCCCTGAAATAGGCTTGCTGCGCCTCAGACCAACGTTGATTCAATGCAAGAAAGTTTCCATAAGCATAAGAGAGTGCAGCGACATCTGGATGCTCATTGAGCAAGCGCTTTAGTTCAGCCTCCTGCTCGGAAGAGCTACCTGCCGGCAATAGCTCCATTAATCCGGCGCGTGCAATCGGGTCACTGGGATTGCGATCCAATAATCGAGAGTAAAGACCGAGCGTTTCTGTTGAATTTCCATTTCGCGCCATAATATTCGCGAGACCTAACAATGCGTCACGCTGCCTAGGATCCCTAGCCAATGCCTGACGATACAATATTTCGGCCTGATCGAGAGAGCCCTGCTGATAGGCCGCATAAGCACGACCCACATTCTCATCAACCGTCGCAACAGCCTCCTGCTTCCTGAAGCTAATTAAATTTATAGGCTCAATCAATGCCGCAAACTGAACGTCAGTATTAGCAACAGGCTGTACTACAACCTCAATTTCAGCGGAAATTTCTGGAGTATCAGCGATGACTGTTTCAGGCTGAGGCCTCTCTTCCACGACTGTCCCAAGTTGCAAGTTTGTCGAAATTCGACTCGTCTCGGGTACAGCTACGATTTCAGATGACGCGGGTTCGGTGGGGGCATCTATTGCAGACTGTGCTGCTGAAGCATCGCGAACACCCATCTCTTCGGAGGCGGCCAAATGCACCGGCGCGCGATCTGCAGCATTAATTACTGCCGTCTCCCCAGTTTCAGCAACAGTAGAAATGTCAATAAGCAGTTGATCCCCATTCGCTTCTGAGGGGTTTCCATCATCCACAAACCTTGTCGCTGAATAGCTTCCCGCAGGAATATTGAACGTTGATTCTTTGTTTAAGGAAATATAAAAATAACCTGCAAACATCAGGGCGGCGAGGGCTAATCCACCGCCTGCCGCGACCCTCAAACTAGAGCTATTTAGAAACGGGGACCTCTTCGCGGCGAAAACTCTGCGTGCCGTTCTTCGCCTAGGCTCGTCTCTGTCTCTCGCTCGCTCTATAGACTGCTCTGCAGCCTTTACTATCACACGAGAATCCTGCACCTTTTCAGACTTCTTTGTATTTGATATTACCGTATCTGGAGCCGCCTTTTCACTTTCAAAACCATCGAAGCCAGAGGCCTCATGCTCAGCTTTAGAAGCTTGCCGCTGCTCTGCCTTAGCCGATGTTAGCGAATCGCCTAGATCAGCTCTCAAGGCATCCGCAGATGTTCCTGCATTTTCCCCCGTTCTAGGATTGATCTGTTCTAGCTCAATTCTAGCTCCTTTTTCACTACTAAGGCTTTGCTCTGAATTCGTGTCACTTTCGGCCGCGGACTCCTTCGCAGCTCCGACCGAAGTTGGCAGCACATAATCGTCTTCGTCTTCAAATTCGATTGCGGTTTCGAGGTTGGGCACGGCTGAACGCGTAGACACTTCGTCCATGGCTTCCATGCTGAGCCTGATATCCGGCGTAGAGGCATCTTCCAATACTTTTTCAATCACACCGCTCGCCTGCTGCTTTTCAGCAACGGTGACAGGAGCAGCTTTATCGGACTTATCTTGTTGCGCGGCCTTCTTCTTCGCTTCCTCGGCCTTGCGCAGCGCGTCCATCAATAGACTCATGGGGTCTTCTCAGTTGTTTCGTGCTGACTTCGTCATTAGAATGCTAGTTGAGCATCCCCATTGGAATTGGAACTTGAACCAGTTGGCAGATACTCTCTAAAATTCCGAAAATCGCCTTCTATGCTAGGCTGCTTAATAACAACTGGCCGGATAAAAATAATTAACTCCGTCTTCGCCACACTATTATCTTTCTGGCTAAACATATTTCCTATAATTGGAAGACGGTTCAGTCCAGGTAAACCTGTATTGCTGTTCTCGACTGTGTCTTGCATCAAGCCACCTAAAATCGCTATCTGTCCGCTTTCAACTTTTAGTATGGATTCAATTTCACGGATCTGAACCTCCGGTATCTGACTGATCACGTTCTCCTGAGCTAAGGCAGGGTTCGGGTCGTTAACGAATCGAATTATGCGGGATATAGTCGGACGTACGTTCAACGTGACTTGATCGTTATCGCTTATCTGCGGAGTTACCGCCATCGTAAAACCGATGGGAACGCTATGAACCTCACTAGTGAAGACAGTTTGGGTTCCCGGGCCGGCTGCACTCGCCGCAACACCAGGCTCGACCGAGATAGTAAAATATATTCTGCTGTCGACAACTCTGAGCATTGCCGTTTGATTATTCAGAGCCATTATCTTTGGGCTAGACAATACCTGCGTATCACCGAACTGAGATAGCAGCCTAACCGTCGAGGTAATCGCATCAGGCCCTGCCGACTTGTCTATGGTTAAGATATTTGTTGGTGTAGAGGCTAAGTTTAAGCCTAACAAGTTCTGAGTAAAATTTAGCTGTCCGCTATCTCTCGCAAGCAAGGACCAATCGACTCCAGACTGGAATCTATCATTTAGGTTCACTTCAACAATGGTCGCCTCTATCAGCACTTGATAAAGGGCTCGAGTTCGAACCGCCTCGATAAACGCGAAGACGTCTTCGTGTTGGCGGTTCGTTGCACGAACAGTGACCAGCCCGCTCTCTGGGCTCATTATAATAGTACTGTTACCATCATCTTCTGGGCCTTCGCCGAGTATGCTCGCCAAGTTAGATTCCAGCGTCTGCCAAAAATCATTGTTCGAAACCTGACTTAACGTTGAAGTGGAAGTATTGGTCTCATCGCCTCCTACGCCGGAGGTTATTGCGACTGTAGACTGCGCATTCCTAGCTACATTGACATAGTCGATTCGGTAGTTGCGCAGTTCAGGAAGGTCGGCCTTTACAGTCAGATAGTCTTCGCGCTCGAAATCCCAAACTATTGATACCTGTTTAGAGAGTCGATCCAGAATTTGCGGCAGAGTCTGATCAATCGCATTTAGGCTCACAGAGCCGGTTACTGAGGAGTGCACATCGATATTGATGTCTGCATCTCTTGCCATAGCAAACAGAAGCTGTCTAACCTCGACATCTTGCACAACTACCGAATAGAGTTCCAAGGACGCCTCTAATTGCGGGGCAGTAACTGCAGGCAATGGCCTGACGATACCTGGGATATCTGATTCAGGAGCTGCTATCGGCGCTACGAGATGCCTGCCATCGGCGGGTCGAACCGCAATAGCGCCCGCAGGGTCAACCTGCAATGTGTCACATGCCGAGAGCAGTGATAAGCCAAAGGCCATGCCTAAAATTTTTCGATCAACGCTCAACATACAAATCACTCCAAGATCAAGCCAGCAATGCTATTGTTCGTGTTGCATTCAACACTGCTCATATTCTGCACAAAAGGTTTATATTCGTAGATCGTCGAGGGAAGCCTTTCGATAAAATTCCGGGCAAGGCTTAGTCCGTCGAAATTGCCATATTTGATAGTCCAATAACTGCTATTTCTGTAGCTGGATATACAGACATAGCTGTCAGCTAATAGGTCATGTTCATCGAGTATTTGTAGAAATGATTCCGCAAATTCCAAATTATTAGTTTCCCCAGATAAGAACTGCACGGTATATCCATTGCCGTTTGAATTCCTCAGCCAGTCGATAGATGCAACTAAGCGATTCTGCAACTTGCCTCGTGCTGCTGATCGACCGAAACCCATATCTGCAGGAGCGAGCTGCGTCCCTACAGGTGCTGCCACGATGTTATTAATCCAAGCCGGCTGAACAAATCCTTCTATCAAGCTAGACTCAATCCGTACGACTTCCTCGGAAACAATAGCAACTCTGTTTCGGCTGCCCCTCTCGGAGCCAGCTACTAAATGCGCTCTACTGCCAATTGTATTTCCTGCTGCATTCAACGAATTAACGTCACCTTCCGCCGGCGTGAGAGAGAACTCAGGTTTCTGAGCTTGTGAGCGCTGCTCTAGCTCAAGTTCTGCGCCCGTTTCACTATCGCGATTTCCGACTACTGGTACGCGGACAGGATTGGCTGCGCCCTGTTGCTCAATAAGCTTGCCACTGAACTGAGCAATATTTTGCGACTGCCTTGCTATACTGCCCGCCTGCGGCCAGACAATTATCGCGATTACCAACACTGCGGCCAACATGCTCGCATTAACTACTCGCCGAGGTGAAAAATTAATACGCCACAGTACAGGTAAGTACTCGCTATCGCAGATGGCTGCCCATACGTGGCGCGCGGTAATAAGTGGTGGCGTGCCCGCATTTAGCTCAATGTCATCAAGCACGTTCTCAGCAAATGCAGCCAGCAGTGCCTTATCCATAAGTATATTAATGCGTCGAGTCAGACCTCCCGATGCCTTCGACAATAACCACTCGGCTCTTCTCGTAAGCAACTGCGGACAAGGACAACCAGCGGCGCCGAGACGAAAACGCACATATTCCGACAATTCATTGGTAGTTAATGGATTTAGATGAAAACTATGGGTGATGCGCTCGCGTAGCTGACGAATATTCTTCGAGCTTAAATTCCTATCCAGCTCAGGCTGACCGAAAAGAATAATCTGCATCAGTTTGTCGACTTGTGTTTCGAGATTACTAAACAGTCGAATCTCTTCCAAGGTTTCTATCGACATACCTTGAGCTTCTTCGATGATGACAAGGACGCGTCTATTTGCTGCATGTTGTTTAATGAGGTAATTTTGCAACTGCTGCATAACCAACAACTTCGACGTATTGCTGCGTACTGGCAGTTTCAACTCAAATGCGATGGCATACAGGATTTCATCTGGACTGAGCCTCGGGTTAGCGAGGTAGACAATCTCGGTGGTTTCCGGCAAGCGTTCTTCCAACATACGGCAGAGCATTGTTTTCCCGCTGCCAACCTCGCCTACTACCTTAAGAATTCCTTCGCCACTCTCAATTGCAAATAGCATTGCATCGAGCACTACACCCCTACCCTGATTACCACCCGAGAAAAATAATGACGTATCGGGCGTAATGCGAAACGGATGTCGTTCGAGAGAAAAATAGTCCAAATACATTTTGCGCGGCTCCTGCCAAATACAGACTCCAAGCACAGGCGCATTTCGCGCGCCCGTCATCAAGGCCTGGTCAAAACCAGTTGTCTAGCACCTCTTATCAAGTCTATGACCACTCTGCGGGAATCTGGCAGGTAGACACTGCAGGTATCGCGCGACTATTGGCCTAAAGCCCTTAGTAAGCGAGATAACACCACGGTGGCACGCGCTAGGCTCCGCCTGCAAGGGCGTTACACTTGTCTAGCAGGACGATGCATGCAGACGAAAGCGCGTCTTAACAGCGAAGTCGACTGCGTTACCAGAGTGGCCATGGATTTAATAAGAGGCACCTCAGTCATAGGTATCGGGCAGGAGCAGAAGAAATTGATCAAAATTACGGGATTTAGCAGTTTTTTTTGGCAGGGAATGTATTTAAGACATATTGCAGAAGAATCCGATATTTCAGGGGCTAATCTCTTCTCCCAACTCGAAATCAGAAACAATCTGAAGCTCACTTTTGGCTCCCGCAACCCAGTCGGATAAAGCGGTATTTTGTAACATTACTCTCACGTATTCCTGGCTGGATTCGGAAAGTTCGATACCATAGGTAGTAAAACGCATTACCATCGGAGCGAACATACAGTCAGCCAAAGAAAATTCCCCAAAGAGATAACCGCCGCGGCTAGAGAATCGAGCCCTAGCATCGCTAAACAACTTGTCCACTCGCCTGCAATCGGCTTCGGCCGCAGAAGAGATCTCTAGTTTCTTGGATGCTCTGCAGTTCATGGGCATCTCAGAACGTACAGCCATGAAGCCGGAATGCATCTCGCTACAATAGGCGCGGCATAGAGCGCGCTTCTCGATATTTGCGGGCAAAGCAAAACCTTGCAAATATTTTTCTGACACATACTCACAAATAGCCAGTGAATCCCAGATCGTATTATCGCCATCCTTCAGCACCGGCACACGTAATGTTGGCGAATACTTAGCAAGCTCCTGCTGGTATCCCTCAGTGAATAGTGCGATAGGAATTTCCTCGAAAGGGATATCAAAATGCTTCAACAGCAGCCAAGGCCGCAGTGACCACGATGAATAATTCTTATTGCCGATAACTAGCTGCATGGCAAATCCTCTACCCTCTTGGAAATTTATTAGTCTTAAGCTCTCTGTAGCAGAGCCTAAAAAGTAGGAAAATCTAAGAGCTATAACAACAGAGGCTAACAGCGATGAAGCCCGATGGCATTCAGTCGCCCTACAAAGAATTTTATCTGAACGAATAGTACAGAACTATACATAAATAAATAATGCTGAGCTTGCGGATTGATCGATATATTATGGTCCATTAAAAAATCGCGACTGAGAAGACTACAACGTGCGAATCTGGGTATAGTCTGTATAGCCCATTAATATCTTCTCGATACCATCCTGCTTTCTAGTGTGCATACCCGCTTTGATTGCGGCAACATGTACTTCTGATGCTGGAGCCCGGCGTAAGATCATATTCTTGA
>JAESUT010000070.1 GCA_016762995.1 Gammaproteobacteria bacterium
TGAAGATAAATACGGAAATTTCGATCAAACCAGGCCAGCCCGCCTCTCTAACGGCGACCGCCCAAGCGAACAAGAAGACCACCTCCAAATCAAAGATGATAAATAATATGGCTGGCAGGTAGAAATGAACCGAGATTCGGAATTGAGCACTGCCCACGGAGACAATGCCGGACTCAAAGGGTAGGTTTTTAGAATGGGCAGTTATGCGCTGCCCGAGGAAATAGGAAAGCCCAAGCATGACGACTACAACAGTCATCACCAAGGCGAAGTAAAAAAGAAACGGTCTCAAACCGTCTAGCATTTCGTTAGGTAATTCCAAGCACTTAACTCCAAACATCCCGACAGGCTTTAGGCCCACGGTCTACCGGATTCACTTCGAATCAGTTCCGCTAGCGGATTTGATTCGATGACTGCTGAATCATAAATACCTTCTACGCAATAACTGCCCCTTCTGAACCTATTGATCGGCATTCAACATACCGAGCACCCACCAACGAACACGTCCGCATGGCAGAAAGCAGCAAAGAGAATACTTCTAAATTTAGTCTAAATATTGAGTGAGGGTACAGAACTTCAAGGGAAGTTAGTGCTACAGCATGATCCGTAAAAGAATCATAACCTTTGGCAGGGATTGCAAGGGACTGTATGTCACTACCCATAGAGATCAACCACTCTTTTGGGAGCCCGCTAGCTGACAATGTTCCATGAAACTAGAACGAAGTGATGAAGGTCAGGCCGAGATTGTGGGCTCGCATTGTTATTATTTAAAACCTTGATAGCATCCTGTCTTTTTCAAAAATCTTGAAACAACCCAAGACAGGTCTGACACTAATTATCGCTAGAAAATTTACACGGATAGTTTCGGGATAGCAAGCATTTTGTCTCGCTCAACGCACGCAGGAAGCGGCCTGTAAGAAACTAGTGATCACCTCAAATGCGAATGATTTGCAGATTGAATTAGCGCTGCGACTGAATTTCTTTCCAGTTCTCGTAGTACTCCAAGCTAACCATTTGATTCAGCTTCTCGAACTCTTCATTTTTCTGTTGCAAGTTGGCTTTCATCACGTCACCAACCGAAAGCAGACCGACATATTCTCCGCCTTCTTCTATTAATAGATGACGAATTCGCCGGCCTAAAAATTTATCCATCAACTGGTAGGCTTGCTCTTCGATATTCGCCGAAATTATACTGACGCTCATATTATCCTTGAGACGTGCTGTCTTGGGGTTGAATCCCTCTTCCAAAGCACGAAACATTAAATCTCTCTCTGTCCAGATTCCTACTATTTTYTCTTCTTCGAGTATTACGATGGAACCCACTTTATTCTGGGTCATTATTGTTAGCGCTTGATAGATGGTCGCTTCGGAATTGGTAGTTACCATGTGACCGCCTTTGTCCTTAAGAATATCTCTGGCAGTTCTTATCATATTCACTCTCCTGCTGATGCGGGCGTTAGGCCCGCCACATTATTTTGTTCGCTGCAGAATAAACTAACGCTGTTTTCTAATCATAGCAAGACWTGACGTARCCTTGAGCAATGCCGCRGCAGMTTTTGCTAYGCTTACAGCCTCTCGCRCGACACTTCGTAGGCGGAGRGAGCATCTGMGGCAACGCATAAAAGTTGCTCAAGTAGCCTAAAAAACGCGATTTAGRCCATCAAGCGCGGCGGTCCGATAGGCTTCTGCCATGGTCGGATAATTGAATGTTGTGTTGAGAAAGTATTTCATGGAATTCGCAGGAGCCGGCTGACGCATGATCGCCTGACCGATGTGAACGATCTCAGATGCCTGGTCGCCAAAGCAATGAATACCAAGCAATTCCAAGGTTTCGACATGAAAGATCAGCTTCAGCATACCCACCTGCTCGCCTGTAATCTGAGCCCGCGCGGTGTTTTTGAAGAAGGCCTTACCTACCTCGTAAGGGATTTTCTGCTCAGTTAGTTCCTGCTCAGTTGCGCCCAAGGTACTTATCTCAGGGATCGTATAGATCCCCGTAGCCACCTGTTCTACGTGATAAAATTCATCGGGAGCGACAATAGCGTTACTGGCAGCCCTGCCTTGGTCATAGGCTGCGCCCGCAAGCGATGGCCAACCAATCACATCACCCGCCGCATAGATATTTTTAACTGATGTCTGATACTTGTCGTTCACAGATATCTGTTGCCTGCTGTTTGTGTTTAACCCAAGCAGATTAAGGCCGAGATTCTTGGTATTGCCACTTCTGCCATTCGCCCAGAGCACAATGTCGCTACGGATTTTCTTTCCGGACTTGAGGTAGGTCACGATGTAATCATCGAAGTATTCCATCTTCTCAAATTCTTCGTTATGGCGACTTCGCACTCCGAGGTTACGTAAATGATAACTCAAGGCATCGGATATTTCGGTATCTAGGAAGGCTAGCAGGCCTGAAGAGGGGTTAATTAACTCGACCTTGCAGCCTAGCCCACCAAAAATAGAAGCGTATTCACAACCAATGACACCCGCCCCCATTACAGTCACCTTTCGTGGCGAATGATCCATATCAAGAATTGTGTCGCTGTCGAAGACGCGCGAATGAGAAAAATCAACGCCAGGCGGGTGGTAGGGCCTTGAGCCAGTAGCAATTATAAAGTTCGTAGCTGACAACTTCTTACGCTTGCCAACAAGCTTAATTGTATTCGCATCTAAAAAGCTTGCCCGCCCTTTGAATATAGGTATGTGGTTTCTGTCGTAGAAGTCGGTGCGCATTTGCACTTGCTCATAGACTACGCGATCGGCATGTTTTAATACTTGCTGAAAGCTTAATTTCCTAGCGTCACCCAAATCTCTAAACATAGGATTCGCATTAAACTGCATAACTTCTTTGACCGAATGACGTAACGCTTTCGAGGGTATAGTTCCGTAATGCGTGCAACTGCCACCAACCTTCTCAAGGTCGCAGATGACAGCAACGGTACGCCCTTTCTTTTTCGCATTCATGGCAGCAGCCTCACCCGCCGGGCCGCTTCCTATAACTATGATGTCAAAGTGTTCTTTTTGCATTGGGGTATGTGGGAAGTGATCCTGTCGATTTGTTTAGGTAGTTATGGCTGTAGAGTTGATCTTGTTTTTTCTAGCTGATTTCTAGGCTAGGACTCAGGAGCGTTCTTCTCCAATTAGTCGTTGCCAGAAAATTTCTCCAGTTAACTTATAGCCCTAATTAAAACGGTTTCTCTAGCAAGTTACGAAACATAGTTCTATTGGGTTCTCAGTTAGTCGTTGCCGGGGGAAAGCTCCTCCAGCAAACTCAGGAGTCTCTAATTATAGCCTGCGCCCATAGCGAACAACGAAACATAGTTCTATTTAGTTCTTTCCTCCAGCAGGTTTTGGAGTTCTGTATGGAGCCAGTTCTTCTTTGCGATCAGGAAACCGATTCTGACAGGGTTCTCCCGCACATATTTCACACTCTTTTAGTCCAACGATATTGTTCATCCCGCCACAAGAACCCTGCACAGGTTTACGACCGAACAACACGCCGACCGACATAATCACAATCACCACCGCCATAATTAGGAATGTAATTAGGAAACTCATCATTTCAATCTCCTCCTACTGCAAATCGTTTTCAAGGTAACGGTTAAATTCGGGGCTAACATAATCTTCGAATCCGCTCTCATCACTCTTGTAGATAAAATAAACCGCCTGCCCTTGCTTCGACGCTAAGGCCTCGGCAGCATCAGGCCCTAAAATCATATACGTGGTCGCCAAGGCATCTGCCCGCGCCGTCGATTCATCGATTACATACGCCGCCGCTAGGTTATGAATAACAGGCCTACCATTTCGCGGATCAATTTCATGGGAGTAGCGCACCCCCTCTTCCTCGAAATAATTTCTGTAATCGCCAGAGCCCGCCACCGCTATATTATCACCACGACTGTAAAAAATCTGATAGACCTGAGAGGCTGTATCTACGGGGGCTTCTATCGCTGGCACCCAACCTGCTCCCCCGGGCTTGGAGCCCTTAATCTTTAATTCACCGCCTATTTCCAAGAAATAGTTAGCTATACCGAGCTGGTCTAGATATTCAGCTAGTTGATCCACGGCATAGCCCTTCGCTATGGCGCTGAGGTCGACATAGACATCACGCGTCTTCCGAATTTCCTGATTGGCGGGACTAATCCGGAGAAACTGAAAACCCACCAGATTCTGTGCCGCTTCAATTTGCAGCTGTGTAGGTACCGTTTCGAATACGGCAAGATTGGGGCCGAAGCCCCAGAGATTTACCAGTGGGCCCACTGTCACATCGAAGGCACCACCGCTAAGCGCCGATATTTCCTGTGCCAGTAGCAGCACTTCGATCATTTGTGCAGAGGCGGCAAAGGGGCTATTTACCCCATGTCGATTGAATCGAGATAATTCAGAATTGCTTGCGTAGGTGGAGAAAATTCCGGTATCTAACTGGCTCAGTAATTCGTCGATATCCGCCGCTAACTCTTCTGCAGCCAACTCACGAGGCATATCAACGATCTGAACCTGATAGCTCGTACCCATGGTACGACCGCTCAGCTTCTGGATGTCTTCGCCGCCATCCGTGAAGTACAGAACCGACACAAGGATCAAAACTAGAAAGATCGTTACAAAACTATGACGTCGGGATAATTTTATCATGCGGCATGAACCGTTACGCTATTGGCAGTGTCACGCGAGTAGCAGCGCTTTTACTAGGAGAATTCGTCGAGAGCTATATTTTCGTCTTCAACACCCAGGTCTTTAAGCATCTTTATGACTGCTGCGTTCATCATCGGGGGGCCGCACATATAATATTCACAGTCTTCCGGCGCCGGATGRTTCTGAAGATARTTTTCTAGCACGACGTTGTGAATGAAGCCCGTCATTCCTGACCAATCGTCTTCTGGCTGCGGGTCCGAAAGTGCAACATGCCATTCGAAATTATCATTCTCTTTGGCTAGAGTATTGTAATCGTCTTCATAGAACATCTCGCGAAGACTTCGAGCACCGTACCAGAAACTTATTTTCCTATTGCTGTTTAGTCTACGAAGCTGATCAAAGATGTGCGAACGCATCGGAGCCATGCCGGCACCGCCACCAATAAACACCATCTCCGCGTCGGTGTCCTTCGCAAAAAATTCACCGTACGGCCCAAACACCTTAACCTTGTCACCTGGCTTAAGGTTAAACACATAGGATGACATCTTGCCCGGTGGAAAGTTCGTTCTAGGTGGCGGAGTCGAGATGCGGATATTGAACTTGATTACACCCCTCTCGTCTGGATAATTCGCCATTGAATAAGCACGTACCGTAGTATCGTTTACCTTGGACACAAAATCGAACAGCCCAAAGTGGTTCCAGTCGCCACGGTACTCTTCGCCGATATCGAAATCGCTGTACTTAACAACATGAGGAGGCACCTCTAACTGCACATAGCCACCTGCCCGAAAGTCGACACTCTCACCATCTGGAATTTCCAGCACAAGCTCTTTGATAAAAGTCGCAACGTTATCGTTCGAACGAACCGTACATTCCCACTGCTTTACTCCGAAAAACTCTGGAGCGACTTGAATCTTCATGTCCTGTTTAACAGCTACCTGACAGGAAAGGCGCCAATTGTCTTTCGCCTGACCGCGTGTAAAGTGCCCAGTCTCTGTTGGCAGCATAGAGCCGCCCCCATCTAATACCTGACACTTACACTGCGCACAGGTACCGCCGCCGCCACAAGCTGACGAGAGAAAGATGCCCGCATCGGCGAGTGTATTCAGCAACTTGCCGCCAGCAGGAACCGTCAGCGCTCTATCTGGGTCGTTGTTAATTTCGATGCGCACATCACCGCTAGACACTAGCTTCGAGCGGGCAAACAGAATCACCATAACAAGCAGCATCACTATCGTGGTAAATAGTGCGACGCCGCCGAATATTGTTGTGATATCAATCATCTTAACTGCTTCTACTTCTAAATTTGTTCTTAACTGTTTCTACAGCGAGACGCCGCTTAATGACATAAAGCCCAACGACATCAAACCTACCGTAATGAATGTTATGCCCAGCCCGCGAAGGCCTTCTGGCACATCGCTGTACTTGAGTTTTTCACGTATGCCAGCTAGTGCAACGATCGCAAGAGCCCAACCGAAACCCGAGCCAAGTCCGAATGCGACGCTTTCCGGGAATGAATAATCTCGCTCGACCATCAATAGCGTAGAGCCAAGGATCGCGCAGTTAACAGTTATCAACGGCAGGAAAACACCCAACGCGCTATATAGAGCTGGCACGTATTTATCGAGGAACATCTCTAAGATTTGTACGATCGCGGCGATCACGCCGATGTAGCAGAGGAAACCAAGAAACTGCAACGACATCTCCGGCATGCCCAGCCAATCCAGCGCGCCATCGCGCAAGAGATGATTAAAGATCAGGTTATTGGCTGGCACAGTAATTACCTGCACTACCATCACCGCGACGCCTAAACCTATCGCCGTTTCAATTTTTTTAGAAACCGCAAGGAAGGTGCACATGCCGAGAAACATCTGCAATGCCATGTTCTCGATAAATACCGCTTTTACGAAGAGATTTAGTAACTGCTCCATTAGAACGCGCCTTCCTCTGCACTGTGAGGCGCCATACGGAAGTCACGAGTCTCTACTTGATTTTTCTTCACGCTGCGCAGTGCCCAGATAAAGAAACCGATAATAAAGAAGGCGCTGGGCGACAACAGCATAAGGCCGTTAGCCTGATACCAACCACCGTTCTCAATGAGGGGTAGAACCTGAAAGCCCAGCAGGCTACCCGACCCGAAAAGCTCACGAATCGATGCGACGACTATTAGCACGAGGGAGTAGCCCATTCCATTACCAATACCATCAAGAAAGCTTAAGGCCGGCGGGTTCTTCATTGCAAAGGCTTCAGCACGACCCATGACGATGCAGTTTGTGATGATTAAGCCAACAAACACGCTTAGGTTCTTGCTGATATCGTAGGCGAAGGCCTGCAGAAATTGGTCAACGGCGATAACCAAGGACGCAATGATCGTCATCTGCACGATAATACGAATACTGGAAGGCATGTGATTGCGGATCATCGAGATAAACAGGTTAGAGAAAGCGGTCACTGTAGTTAATGCCAGGCACATTACCAGCGTTACGCTCAGCTGCGTCGTCACCGCCAACGCCGAACAGACGCCGAGAATTTGCAGCGCTATCGGATTGTTCTCGAATAGCGGCGTCAATAATATCTGCTTAACTTGGCTCATGCTTTTATACCAATTTGAATAAATTCATCGATCATTTTCTCTACAAACCTGTCTCGCGTAGCTGCGCCAAAATAGGCCCGTAAGCGTCATCGCCTAGCCAGTATTGAATCAGGTTATCGACACCACGCGTGGTAAGTGTTGCGCCGGACAGCCCATCGATCTGATAGTCACCACGGCCCTTCCCCTTTATAACTCTGAGGCCAACCGCACCAGCTTCATCGTATATTTTCTTTCCAGGCCAGAGCGCCATCCATCTGGGATTCCTAACTTCCGCACCCAAGCCTGGCGTCTCTTTTAACTCGTAAAATGCCAAACCCTTAACTGTATTCGCGTCGCCCTCAAGGGCGAGAAATCCGTACAGGATTCCCCAGAGACCGTAACCGCTTACTGGCACCACGATCGTTTCTATCTCTTCATCTTGCGCAACCACATAAATCATAGGATAGATGGCGCGGCGCTTTATGTTCGCGACATCTTCCTGGCGCTCAAGCGCCTCGGAATATTTGGGATCGTTGATGACAAGCCGTTGATCATAGCTTTCTATGTCGATCTCTAATTCCTCGAGCTGCTCGTCGTTAAGCACACGCTGCTCATTTAGGTCGAGAACATAGGTAGAGAACTGACTGAAGCGCTCTGCCACCAACTCATTGCCGTCGCTCTGCGGATCAAACAAACCAGCAGCGCTTAAAATATTTTTATTCCTATCAAGAATTCGATTTGCATCCTGCAATGGCTTCAACACTACTGCCGTTCCCGATACGATTATCGAGCAGACCACGCACAGGCTAAACGCAACAATCAATGTACGTTTTGTAGAATCTTTAGAGGACACCGCGCGCTCTCCTTCTACCTATATTTGCCTTCACCACGAAGTAATCAATAAGTGGGGCAAACAGATTCGCAAACAATATCGCCAACATCGTGCCCTCAGGGTAGGCTGGATTCACCACCCGAATAAGTACGATCATAAAACCAATCAAGGCACCGAAAACCCATTTCCCCGTGTTAGTCATAGACGCAGAAACCGGGTCGGTTGCCATAAACACCATACCGAAGGCAAAGCCACCAAGAACAAAATGCCAGTACCAAGGTGTAGCAAAAGCGGGATTCGATTCTGAACCGATAAAATTGAACAGTGTTGCTGTCACACACATGCCGAGAAAGACACCTAGCATGATGCGCCATGATGCGATTCGAGTAACCAGCAATACGCAAGCGCCTAGCAAGATGGCGAGTGTCGAGGTCTCGCCAATAGAGCCTTGCATCTGACCAAAGAAGGCGTCCAGCCAAGTCAGCCCGCGTCCAGTCGCCACTGCTATTGCAGGTAGGCCTTCAGCCGCTATCTGACTAAGTGGCGTGGCTCCGCTAAATCCGTCTATGGCGGTCCAGACTGAATCGCCGGACATCTGTGGCGCATAGGCAAAAAACAAAAAAGCACGGCCTGTCAGCGCGGGATTTAGAAAATTCTTGCCGGTGCCACCGAATACTTCCTTACCCACCACGATGCCAAAGCTAATTCCCAGCGCAGCCTGCCAAAGCGGGATATCCGGCGGTACTATCAAGGTGAACAGAATAGAAGTAACGAAGAAGCCTTCGTTGATCTCATGGCCTCGCTTCATAGCGAATAATACTTCCCAAAAAGCACCGACCAGGAACACGACAAGATAAATAGGGATGTAGTGTGCGGCACCGTAGACGAAATTATCCCAGACGCTACTTGGATCGTGGCCGGCTAATGCTCCGATGATTATTTCGTGCCAGTCGCCACTGCCTTCGAGGCCCATGGCGAGAATCGCGCTATTTGCCTGAAAGCCGATATTGAACATGCCGTAGAACATCGGAAAGAATGCGGCAACCCACACCGTAATCATCACCCTCTTTAAATCTATCCCATCACGCACATGAGGCTCAGCAACAGTAACCTTGCTTGGCGTGTAGAAAATGGTATCTACAGCCTCGAACACGGCATACCAAGACTCGAACCGACCACCTTTCTTAAAGTGCGGCTCCATGTCATCTAATATACGACGAAGTCCCATTACCCGTTATGCCTCTTTCTCGATACGTGCCAGATTGTCACGCAGTATAGGTCCGTACTCATACTTGCCCGGGCAAACATAACTACAAAGCGCCAAGTCTTCCTCATCCAGTTCCAGCGCACCAAGGTTCTGCGCCGTCTCTATGTCACCAACTATCAATGCGCGCAGCAGTTGGGTTGGAAGAATATCCAATGGCATGATCTTTTCGTACGCTCCGATAGGCACCATCGCTCTATCACTGCCTTGTGTACTGGTGGACATTGCGTGGCGCTTGCTCTTGTCGACACCAGAAATATAAATACCCATAACCGAATGGCGGTTCGCTCCCGGCGACAGATAGCCCAAGAACGGACGCTCTCTACCCTCTCGCAGCACTGAAACTTGCAGGTGATAGCGACCGAGATAGCTTTCGGTACTCGCTGCTGTTCGGCCTCCTAGCACAGACCCTGAAATGATACGGCTCTCGTGTGGCTCCAGCTCTCCTGCACACAATTCTTGAAGATCTGCACCAAGTCGACTCGCTAGTAGCCGTGGCTCGCTAACCTGCGGTCCCGCCAATGAAATAATGCGTTCAACACTCAGTTTACCCGTGCTGAATAGCTTGCCGATGGCGATTACGTCCTGATAGTTCAGCGACCAAATATGTTTGCCCATGCCCGCAGGCTCTAGGTAATGGATATGTGTTCCTGTCAAACCGGAGGGGTGAGGCCCTCTGAATTCCTGAACCTTAACGCTGTCCGCGAACTCTTGCCCCTGTAGCAGACTATCAACCTTGCGATCCACACAGACATAAGTGTGCTGCTCAGGCAATTTCGATAATAGATTTACACCTAGAACGAAATTGCTCACCTCGCCCTTCATCACGATGCTGGGCTGTGCTGCGAGAGGATTGGTGTCCATCGCATTAATAAACAGCGAATGTGCCTGTTTGGATGGATCGGAAACCTTGCTGAAGGGCCGTGTTCGCAGGCTAGTCCATAGACCAGAAACCAGAAGGTCTTCGACAAGAGTCTCGCGCGATAAGGTTTTGAGCTGCACATCCGAATAACTGTTTAGCTCGACTTGTTCGCCGTCTTTACCGTCTTCATCCAATTCCACCACTACCGAGAGAAGCTTCCTCTGCTGACCACGATTAATAGCGCTGACTCGACCGCAGCCGGGGGAAGTAAATGTTACCAAGGGGTTTTTCTTGTCGCGAAACAGCGCTTGGCCAAGCAACACTTTGTCGCCCTCAGCGACAAGCATAGTCGGCTTCAAGCCCACGTAGTCACGGCCAAGTAGCGCAACAGAGCGCGTCGACCGCGCCTTTCCTAGCACCTGTTCAGGTGCTCCGGAAATCGGTAGATTCAGTCCGCGTTTTGTTCTGATCATTGAGTCAATCTAGGCGCTGTTAGGCGTGTTAGCAGTGATTAAATAACACAACCGCTGTCATGACAGCGGCAAAAACAATGCGTGCCTTGGAGTCTGGCGAGCGCGTTTCAAGCGGGGCGTATTATAGGTCTAAGCCCCTGAAATAGCGAGCGTTCGCCAGCTACTGCGGCAAATTAATTGCCGCAGCTATTCCTCCAAAGGATACTGCTGATAAATAATGCCTGCCATTTTGTAGACCATTCTTCCTACCTGGCAACAGTAGCCAAATTCATTGTCATACCACAGATAGAGCACTACGTGGTTGTCGTTAACGATGGTGGCAGTGCTATCTACAATACACGCTTCTCTGCTGCCCACGAAATCACTAGATACGGCATCCGGAGACTCTGTATAGCTGATCTGATTCTGTAACTTGGAGTGTAGAGCGATATCGCGCAAAAACTCATTGAGCTCTTCGCGCGTGGTCCCCTTCTCCAGCGTCAAGTTCATGATCGCCATAGATACGTTGGGAATCGGCACGCGGATCGCATTACCAGTCAATTTCCCTGCAAGCTCAGGAATAGCCTTAACTACCGCCTTCGCGGCACCTGTCTCTGTCAGCACCATATTCAGTGCAGCAGAGCGACCGCGACGGCTACCAGTGTGGTAATTGTCGATCAGGTTCTGGTCATTCGTATAGGCGTGAACTGTCTCTACGTGCCCCTTAACAATGCCAAACTTATCATTGACTACTTTTAGTACTGGCGCGATGGCATTTGTGGTGCACGATGCGGCAGTGAGGATCGTATCGTCAGCAGAAATTTGGTCGTCGTTAATACCATAGACGATATTCTTCATATCGCCCTTGCCTGGAGCAGTTAGCAGCACCTTCGCCGCGCCTTTAGCCTGTAGATGCCGCGAAAGTCCGGCCTCGTCACGCCACATGCCGGTGTTATCGATAATCATCGCGTCTTCGATACCGTATTGGGTATAGTCGATGTCTTCAGGGGCATTCGCGTAGATAACCTTAATCACATTGCCATTAGCAATTAGGCTGTTGTTCTCCTCATCGACGCGCAACGTTCCTTGAAAGGCACCGTGCACAGAATCATTCATGAATAGACTTGCTCGTTTCTGTAAGTCGCCTTCGCCGCCAGGCCTTACGACTATCGCCTTAAGCTGCATAATTTCTGCGGTGCTCGTTCGCTCTATAAGCAAGCGAGCCATCAATCTGCCGATTCGCCCGAAGCCGTATAGCACAACGTGCTGGCATTTCTTAATGGGCTTCTCGTTCACTCCATCCAAGTACGCTAACTCGCCCTGTACAAATTCGTCTACACCCTGGGCGGCATCTCCTTTCTCTTGCTGGTGTTCCATGAAGCGAACAGTCAACTTGCCCAAATCAATTTGTACGTGCCAAAGATCCAACTTCGCCAACGCCATCAGCACCATGTGAGATTCAAATTCCGACATCTCGTTACGTTCTATCTGACGAACGAAACGATGCGCCTTCATGATGAATGTCACAGATCGGTTATGCAGCGGCCTACCGTAGATAAACATACCTACATTTCGCTGACTAAATAGTCGACCGATAGCAGGAATCATTTCCTGCACTAGTGCTTCGCGCTGTTTCCAGTCACCGAAGTAATCATCTACGTTTGGACGGACCACAAATACCCCTTACTTTGTCGGTAAAATTGATGAATTTTGAAACGCGGCTATTATCTTGTGAAAGCCTAGCCAGTGCAACCGAAGTGACACTATATGCGCCCTAGAATGCAGAATAAATTCGAGCCTGCTTAGTCCCTTGAATTACTATACAATTGCCGGCTGTTTTCGAGCTAGCGCATACACTCCCGAGAACGCACACAATCCTGATTCCACGAAGCCGAACTACAACGTCCATGGCCACTATTTATAACCCTCCACTGCCGCAAGATAGCCATTTTGCCAGTCACTGGCAGCAGACTTTCGGCTGCGCAACTAGTCTAGCACTGGCCAATGCGGCGGCGAATAGCGAAGGGCCACTACTACTGATCTGCAAAGACAACGAATCGGTAGAGCGATTAAAGCGCGAGCTCCACTATTTCTGTAGCAAATTACCGAACAGAGCGGTTCCTCTGCAAGTTTTGAGCCTTCCTGACTGGGAGACATTGCCGTATGACAACTTCTCCCCACACCAGGATATCGTTTCCGATCGCCTGAGCGCGCTCTATCACTTGCCAGATCTTCAGCAAGGCATTCTAGTGACATCGATCGGCAGCTTGATGCACAAACTGCCTCCAAAGAAATACATTCGCGGCAACAGCCTTGATCTTGCCGTTGGGCAGCAGCTGTCCATTCAAGATATGCGAGCGCAGCTAGTGGATGCCGGCTATCAAGCAGTAGACTCGGTCTTCGAGCACGGTGAATTCGCGGTCCGAGGCTCGATACTAGATATCTATCCGATGGGTAGCCGCGTCCCCTATCGCATAGACCTGCTAGACGACGAGATAGAAACACTCAGAATCTTTAATCCAGAGACGCAGCGCTCAGACCAAAGAATAGAGAAAATACGGCTATTACCCGGTCGCGAATACCCACTCGACGCCAAGGGCATTACTGCTTTTCGTAGTAATTTTCGCGAGAAGTTCGATATCGACCTGCGTCAGTGCCCAATCTATCAAGACGTAAGCGACGGGATCAGCTCACCTGGCCTCGAGTATTACCTAGCACTGTTTTATCAACGCCTAGATTCACTATTCGATTTTTTGCCGCCCAATACCACCTGCTGCAAAATTGGCGACCTCGCTAGCGCTGGGCAAAATTTTTGGCAGGATATCCAGCGGCGCTATGAAGACCGGCAGATCGATCACCACCGGCCGATTTTGCCGCCAGCTGACATCTTCCTAACAATCGACACCGTGCTCGCAGAACTGAAACAGTTCAAGCAGATAAGCTTTGCCTCTGGCAGCAGCGCCGTCTCGCTGCAGAGCCTACCTCTTCCAGAGCTCAGCAGCGACGCGAAGCTAAAGACACCCTTCGCCGCCGTTGAGCAATTTATTGAGCAAAATCCGCGGCACCGCATTCTGTTCTGTGCAGAATCTGCCGGAAGAAGAGAAACACTGCTTGAGGTACTCAAACAGATACAAATCAGGCCTACGCAATTCGAGCACTTGCAAGATTTCGTAGACTCCACTTCCTCCTGCGGCATGATTGTCGCCCCACTCGACCAGGGGCTATGGCTGGAAGACAAGAAGCTGCTACTCATTACAGAAGCGCAGTTGTTCGGTAATCGAATCGCACAGCGACGTAGGCGCAACAAGAAGCAGAGCGATACTGATTTTATTATAAAGAGCCTAACCGAATTGAGCATCGGTGATGCGGTGGTACATCTGGACCACGGCGTCGGTCGTTACCGCGGCTTGCAGACTATCAATACCGATGGTCAGGATACTGAATTCCTCACTCTGGAATACGCGAACGCAGCAAAATTGTATGTACCTGTACTGTCGCTGCATCTGATTAGTCGCTACGGTGGTGCCGAGCAGGAAACTGCCCCTCTCAATCACCTAGGCAGCGACCAGTGGCAGAAAACAAAACGTAAGGCCGCAGAGAAGATCCGCGATGTCGCCGTCGAGTTGTTGGACATCTATGCACAGCGCGAAGCAAAGAAAGGCTACAAGTACAGCTGGAGCGCTGAAGAATACGCAAAGTTTGCTGCCAGCTTCCCCTTCGAAGAGACTCCCGATCAAGAGAGTGCGATTGAGGCAGTTCTAGATGACATGAAAAACGGTCGGTCTATGGATAGGCTGATATGCGGCGATGTGGGTTTCGGCAAGACTGAAGTAGCCATCAGAGCTACCTTCGTCGCCGTGCAGAATAACAAGCAAGTTGCCATGCTGGTTCCCACGACCCTGCTTGCGCAGCAACACTATGAAAGCTTCAAAGACAGGTTCGCAGATTGGCCAATCGTGGTTGAAGTAATCTCTCGCTTTAAGTCGGCGAGCGAACAGACTGAGACCTTGAAAAGGGTAGCGGCTGGCAAGGTCGATGTACTAATCGGCACTCATAAACTGCTACACGGCGATATTGACTACAGCAACCTAGGCATGTTGATTATCGACGAGGAGCATCGCTTCGGTGTCCGCCAGAAGGAAAAACTCAAATCAATTCGTGCCAATGTGGACATCCTGACCCTTACCGCCACGCCGATACCAAGAACGCTTAATATGGCGCTTGCCGGCATACGCGATCTTTCTCTTATCGTCACACCGCCGGCACGTCGATTATCGGTGAAGACATTCGTTCGCCAGGAACAAGATAGCTTAATTCTAGAGGCTGTTTCTCGCGAGCTATTGCGAGGCGGCCAGGTCTTCTACCTACACAACGAAGTAAAGTCCATAGAGAACACTGCCGAGCACCTGCGCACTCTTGTGCCGACCGCACGCATCTGCGTCGCCCATGGGCAGATGCCAGAGCGCAATCTTGAAAAGGTTATGGCCGACTTCTACCACAAGCGTTACAACATCTTGGTTTGTACGACCATCATAGAGACCGGCATCGACATCCCTAGCGCGAATACGATTATTATTCATCGCGCCGATAAGTTTGGTTTGGCGCAGCTGCATCAACTACGTGGCAGAGTTGGCCGTTCCCATCATCAGGCCTATGCCTACCTGCTTTTGCCAAATGACGCCAAGCTCAGCGCAGATGCTAGCAAGCGCATCGAGGCTATTCAATCCGCATCCACGCTCGGCGCTGGCTTTACTCTAGCGAGTCACGACCTTGAGATTAGAGGCGCCGGAGAACTGCTAGGCGACGAACAAAGTGGCCACATGCAGAAGATCGGCTTCTCTCTCTACACCGAGATGTTGGAACAAGCAGTTGCCGCAATCAAATCGGGCCGCCGCCCGGATCTAGATCTAGACTACGACAAGTCCGTTGAAATCAATTTGCGCATACCCGCATTGATACCAGAAAATTATCTTCCAGACGTGCATCTCCGCCTTATCATGTACAAGCGAATATCCGCCTCTCTCGATGGCAACGACCTGCGGGAACTTCAAGTGGAGATGATTGATCGCTTCGGCCTATTGCCAGAACCATTAAAGCTATTGTTTCGCGTTACACAACTGAAATTGAAAGCGGAAAAATACGGCATTAAAAAAATCGATGCGAACGCGAACACAGGCCGCATCGAGTTCAAGACACAGACACCGATAGATCCTCTGTCTCTTGTACAGATGATTCAGAGCGACCCGCAGACCTACAAGCTTGGCGGCGCCAACAGCCTGCAATTCACGCACAATTGCGTTGAGGCCACCGATAAACTGGACTTCATCAGCGAATTACTGGATAACTTCAAACTTGTAAAACCCAAGGCGGCCTAAGCTAACCTCTTCATGCAGCACTTGCCAAACAAGTATCCTCCTCTTTCAATTGCACCCGCGATAATGTCGACACTGTCTGCTGCGCTGCTGTCTGCCCTACTGCTTGCAATTTCCACCTCGGCACAGGGCCAGACATCCCAGCGCTGGTTTCAGATCGAAGTTTCCATCTTTAGCAACGAGTCATTAGCCGATAAAGACGAAGAATTTTGGCAGGCTGAGCACAGCGAGCTCAGTTACCCAGACCCACTACGCAGACTCGATCAGCTTAGCGATCTACTAATTACCGACCAAATGATTGCCGGTGCGACTAGCGAATCTTCGCCGTTGAATTCTCTCGCCAGATTAGAAGAAGCACCCATTGAACTCGACGCAGAAGCATTGGCAGCGAGTGAGCGAGCCGAACAGCTCATTCAGGTACTAGCCACTGGGCCGCAGCTTGCTCGTCCCGAAGGTGAATTCAAGTTCCTCGATTTATTAAGAGACTCTCACGTGCAACTGCGTCCGCAGGACAGCGATTTTCAACAGACTAATCGTGCACTGGAGCGCTCATCAGAACATCGGCTCCTGTTTCACGGACTCTGGCGCGAATCGGTTGCCGACCCAAGAGATGCGATACCTTTGTATGTTCAAGGCGGGCTGCTCTATAACGATCAACACGAACTGCAAGGATCAATCACTTTACGATTTAATGACAATAGGGACCGCATCGTCATCGATAGCAATCTGTGGTTGATCGAATACAGCGCGGTGGCCGATCTTGAAAGCGAATGGCAACTACCGGCGATTCCGGAAACGGTAAAAACAGATTTGGACTTGTTAGCTAGAAACGGACAGAACTTACGGGCTGGGATCAATCGTGTTTTTCATATGGAGCAAAGTCGAGAAATGCGCAGCGCGGAGTTTCATTATATCGACCATCCTGCAATGGGCATTGTCATACAAGTAGAGCCCTACGAGCCACCGCCTCTTCCCCTGCCTGAATTCGATTTTGAAGAGGCGAACTAGCGCAGTTTCTACGCTAACTCTTACCCTTACTCTAACTCTGCCGCACGATTTCGGTAATCACGGCGGAGACAAAGTCCATGCCGCTCTCTAACACTTTATGTATGTCTTCGAGAGTAATGGCCTCCTCCGACAGACCAGCCGCCCGATTCACGGATAGCGCTAGAGATGCATATTCAATTCCCAGCTCGCGAGCTAACGAGGCTTCCGGCATGCCGGTCATGCCGACCATGTCACAACCATCCTGCGCCAAGCGCCGAATCTCTGCAGCGGTCTCTAGCCTCGGCCCCTGTGTGCAGGCATAGGTACCGCCAGCCAAGACTTCGCAGCGCGTTTTCGAGGATGAGTTGACCGCTACCGTGGCTTGCAAGATACGCTGGCGAATAGTTTCGCTATAAGGATTGCTAAAATCGATGTGATGCACCGCCTTCAGCTTACCGTCGTAGAACGAGACATCGCGTGAATAGCTGTAGTCGATTAATTGATCAGGTACAGCAACAGACCCCGGCAGTAAATCGCCGTGAATGGCGCCCACCGCATTAATTGCGACGATCTCAGTAACACCCAAATCCGCAAGCGCCGCTATATTCGCGCGGTAATTAATTTCATGAGGCGGGATCTTGTGACCAGCGCCGTGACGCGCCAAGAAGACAAACTCCTTATCGCCGCTGCCAACTCGCTGGAAGCGTACCTTACTGCGGGCGTAGGGCGTCTTTAGAGCAAGTTTTTCTAGCTGCTCGAAGCCCTCCAGTTCTGACAGGCCGGTACCACCAATTATCGCTAACATGACAAATCTCAATTGAATTTGGGCTGAGAACATACGACACCTGCCTAGCCAAGGCAAATACAGATCGTATTAAAGAAGGAAGCGAAGACTGTCGAATAGAAAATGCAGTAAAATATCGAGGGAAAGCTACATAACCAGAGGAAACATTCTGCGAGGTTTGCATCCTCTGGCCCGGTAATCGAGCTCTAGGCGAGCCAACTAAGACTTGGCGAAGACTGGTTTATCGGTAGCTTCCCTATTATTCATAAAACTTGATGATTTTCCAAACCTCAAATAGCACTTACTAGTAGAAATGCTATACACATCACAAAATGCCCGCTTCTCTTGCCACAAAAGCGACCGTGACTGCCTCAGCAGGACCTAAGATGGAGGCTACGGCATGGCGATATGCCTCAGCAAATGCCACCAAGCGGCCGAAACAAACGCCGTTCGCGTACCTCAGATAAGCTGTACAATAGGACCCTTCGTAAAAGACTCACGAGACCTATACTAAAGCGATGAACCTACAGCACAGAATTTTTCGATTCGCTTGGAATCAAAGATGGATCGATCTCCGCCATAAGAAAGCCATTTACAAGAAGCTGTGTAGCTATGGCGATGTACCGGATGCGCCTTTTTCCGCCGATTTTTTTGGCCTTCAGTATGAGGGAAACCTCAACAACAGTGTCGAGTTCGCCCTTTTCTATATGGGCGCATTTGAAAAGCCTCTACTGTTCTTCCTTCGCGATACGATGCAACTCCTGAGGCAGTCAACGAACGGGTCGAGACAGAGCTTCTTCGACATAGGTGCAAATATAGGACAGCACTCATTATTCATGTCCCTACATGCGGACCAGGTGCACGCATTCGAGCCTTACTGTGTCGTCAGCCAGAAACTCGAACGTCATATCGAACTCAATGAAATTGGCAATATTCAGCTACACAAAGTCGGCCTCAGCAATCAGCAAGAAGAATTAGATTTCTATGCGCCAACGGGGCGCAATCAGGGTATCGGCTCCTTCGACGCTGGCACCGTTAGCAAAGGCAACAAGAAGCTAGGTAAGCTGGCCTTGGTTCGCGGCGATGACTATCTGGCACAGAACAAACTGCAGGATATCGCTCTGCTCAAGATTGATGTCGAGGGTTTCGAAAAAAACGTCGTTACAGGCTTGCGAGAAACACTAGAAAAGTCGCGTCCTGTCATAGTCGTTGAAGTCACCTACGGCAACTCCCTCTCCTTTGCCTCTTTCGATGAACTGAAAGCCGCACTGCCCACAGATTACCTACTGTTCCGGTTCAACAACCGCAAGGCAGACGGCAGCAAGGCAAGGCGTCGTGGAGCCAAGGCAAAGCGTAGCGGCAACTATGAGCTTATCCCTTTTGATGAATGGCGCATTTCCGGGCAGGACGATGTCATTGCCTGTCCGAAAGAGAAGCTAGGCCAGCTTCCTCGCAAAAACCCTCCCTAATACCCGCAAAGCTGGGCGCGAATTTTGGGCGAAAAAAAGGCCTAGCACTAAGAATTCAATCCTAACCTAAGCCTTTTCAACATGTTCTTGCTTAAACTATCGGTGTTGCTATAGGTATCTTTAGTAAATTATTGTTTTATAAGTAATTTTACCTACAAGACAAACCGGACTAAAACCAAAGTTAAAGACACTTAGCTGTCATCCAATGCTTATCTTTAGGGAGTTAGAGAACCCCTCCCGGCCTAACTCTCCGGAGAAAAAGCTATTAAAGGATAGGCTGATACGACTAATGTCCTCCGCCACTTCTTGCACGCCATGATGCACATTCGACGGAAACAGCAGAATGTCGCCAATCGCGGTTTTAATGAAGTACTTGTAGGCGTTGTAATAGGTGTCGGCGTTGCGCAGCAACTCGTACCAGATCATGTCTTCGTTGCGGTAGAAGTTGATGCCGTCATTCCCGGCGAGGTTGATATAAAGAACTCCGCTGACTACGCTATTTGGATGCACGTGACTGTGATGGGACTCCCCGCGGCGTGACAACGTCAGCCAGGACTGCGTAATCTGCAGGCTCACATCGTTCGACGAGTTATATATCTTCGCAAAATAGTCATCTAAACAGGCTTGTAACACGGCTCGAATGGCGGACATTTCCTCACAAGCCAAAATATTCTTATTCTTAGATGAATGATTCGTGATCGCACGAACCGGCTCGCCCAGCTCGCTCTGAATAAACGCTAATTCGGCTTCAGATAAAACCCTTCCAAGTTGCGACCTGTACAAAGGTGTCGCAAACAAATTCATTACTGCCGATTCCATATATTCTCCCTTACACACTTCAACACCGAGGAAACTTGAGGCTGTATAGCATATTGCATCATGGCTCTATTCGGCCTGTTTAATAGAATGAATCTCTACAGTAGTGCAACCGTCAAATTTTGCGAAGCGCTCGAGCTCGGCTCGCAACGCTGTCAGAAAAGCTTTTCTGTTCCTGATACTGCGCTCAAGGTACAGATTCATCACATGGAAAACGCCCGTCTTCCTGTCTGCCTTCGCATCGAGTCGCGCAACGAATCGATTACCGCGCAAGACCGGCAAACAGAAATACCCGTACTTGCGTTTCGCCTTAGGAACATAACACTCGATCTGATAGTCGAAGCCGAAGAGTGAGGCTAGACGTTTACGTTGAATAACGGCATTGTCGAATGGCGACAGAATTCGCAACCTAGGCTTGGGCAGGCCTTGTTCGATAACGTCCAAGGATTTCGGTGTTGCATAATAAGTCTGGCCAGTAACTTCTAGCTTCAAGAGCATGCCTGCTTCAACTAAATCGGCCACTGTCTGAGACATCTGTTTGCCCAGCCCCTTACGCAGATAGGTCAACTCTGCAATCTGAGCTAGGCCGTGCGAGCGTAGATAGCTCCCTATCAAATGACCACACAACTCCTCGACTGTCGGCGTGCTGACATCGACATTACTAGGCAGCACGCGCTCACGCAGATCGTAAACTTTGTGAAAATTATTGCGGCGAGAAACCATCAGCTCACCCTCCATGAAGAGTTGTTCCAGCGCTATCTTTGAGGGAGAGCGCGCCCACATGGCATCGCTGCTTTTCTTATCTTTAAAATCCTTCGCGGATAAGGGCCCCTCCTCACGAATACGCTTCAGAACCCTCCTCACCTGCTTACGGTCTTTCGGATACCAATGGGTATCGCCTGAGGCAATACGCTGCATCATCGGCAAGGAGTAGCGGTAGTCCCTCATCGGCAAGATAGCTAACGCATGAGCCCAATGCTCGAATACGGCCCCCTGTTCCTGCAACAGGTCGATATCGGTAGCCTTGAAAGCAGAGACTCGATTCCAGAGTGTATGAATATGCGCCCTAGCGACGACTGAGAGCGTATCGATCTGCACATAGCCTAGGTGCTCGATAACCTTCAGCGTCGCGTCTAGGCCGCTGCCAAACGTGCGCCGGCTAGCTAGACCTTGCCGCGCCAAAACAAGTCGGCGCGCATCACTTGGAGAAATGGATTCAATCATCGGAACGAGTGAGGCCTACGCGAGGTCAGAACAGAGGATAGGAAAAGGCACTGTGATCAATGAATCGATTAGAACCTGCCCTCGTTGATTACGACAGCTGTAGCAATACTACCGACATTTCGAACTTTGTAAGACTGCCGCGCCTTACGCCATGCCCAGCTTCCGGGATGGTCGAGCTCATCGATGACTTCGTCATCTCTAGTTACTTGCAGCAAACCATCGACGACCTGAACGACCACGCTCGGTAGCTTATGCAGCTGAACTTCGGTTTCTTCTCCCGGAGCCAGCTCAACACGATAGGATCTAAACCATGCATTTTCGAGCTCAGGCTCGCCGCTTAATCCTTCCGGTCTATCGGACTCTAGATCAAAATTTCCTGCACTGTCATTCACCAAGGCAATGATGCGAAATAGACCCGGACCCGCGTTCGGCACCTTGTGCGTTATAGCCTCGTTCGCGTAGTCGATATTACTGCCGATTTGACCATCGCGCGGGCCATCGGCCATGCTGATATAAGTCAGCATGATAGGCTGGTCATGAACATGAGGCAGAGAGACATCGCCGGGATTAATCTGCACATCCAATAAGTAGAGGTCCCCCTCCCTGTGTACTGTTCTGTGTCTTGGCTCTTGGAGTAAATGCACGATACGCTCGCCAGCGAACTCGTTTTCTTCAGCAGCGAATAGCGTTGAAGCCGGGCTGAGGCTTACCACGAAGAAGAGAAGTATGGCCAGAATGAAGAAGGTCGCGCGCAACCGTGGGAGCGGGTCATTTTGTGCTAGCGACTCTACGGCAATAGGTTGTCGAGGCTGCTTGTTCTTCATTTCATTCTCTCTGCGGCTAATTAATGCTTTGAAGCGAAGAAGCTACTCCTTCTTTCAGGGATTTGCTAGAGCTTGGAGCATTGATTGGCTTTGATGTAATAGCTGGCCAGGACTTCTCCGTCGACCTTGGCGACATAGGTGACATAGGTGACATAGGTGACATAGGTGACATAGGTGCGAACAGGGGTTTCCATCCAGGCTTTTTTGGATTGTTGTTTGGTGATGCTGGATGCATTTGGGTGTTTGGTTGGTTTGAGGACTAAGCGCAAGGCAGGGTGGAATTCTAATGTTGTGAAACTTTAGAGTATTACTTTGTTTGGGTGTTGGGGAGGCGGCTGGTTCAGGACTCATCAGGAATTTGGCTTAGCCAAATGCCTGACCCTGCGGGCGGCCGTTGGCCGTGCTGCGCTGCTTTCGCACTTGTCATCAGGAATTTGGCTTAGCCAAATTCCT
>JAESUT010000146.1 GCA_016762995.1 Gammaproteobacteria bacterium
GGCACGAGCCGATCGAGGAACTACAACCGCAATGGCTAAGCTAACCATTCTTCCACACGAAGTTATCTGTCCTGATGGTGCAACGTTCGATGCGGAGCATAATGAGACTATTTTGAACGCTGCTCTGCGAAACAATATATCTATTGAGCACGCCTGTGAAAAATCCTGTGCCTGCACTACTTGTCATGTCGTTGTGCGTGAGGGCTTCGATTCACTAACAGATGCCGAGGAAAATGAAGAAGATTATCTGGACAAGGCTTGGGGCTTAGAGCCCGAATCAAGGCTGAGTTGTCAGGCGCTAGTCGGCGACTCTGATCTGGTTATCGAGATACCAAAGTACACCATCAACATGGTGTCTGAAGAGCACTAAGGGGGTAGGCGTATGCAGTGGACAGATGTATTCGATATCGCGATAGAGTTGAATGATCAATTTCCCGACACCGATCCCCAATATGTCCGTTTCGTCGACCTGAGGAAATGGGTGTTAGCGTTGGATGAGTTTGACGATGACCCTGAGCGCTGTGGTGAGAAAATCTTAGAGGCTATACAAGCTGCCTGGATGGAAGAAGCTGCCGATTAAGCTACTGAAAAATAGCGTTTTTATTCATTAAAAGCGTACAAAATCGCAGATTTAGCGCGTATAATGCGCGCTCTCAAGAATTCACCCTATATTTATTGGAGTCAAGATGGCGATCGAACGTACTTTATCCATTATCAAGCCTGATGCCGTAGCGAAGAACGTTATCGGCGAAATTTATACCCGTTTCGAGAAAGCTGGCTTGAAGATTGTCGCTGCAAAGATGCTGCAATTAGACGATGAATCAGCAGGCGGCTTTTATGCGGAGCATAAGGAAAGACCCTTCTATAAAGACCTTATCGAATTTATGACATCTGGACCGGTTATGGTAACGGTTTTAGAGGGAGACGGTGCCGTTATGATGAATCGCGATTTGATGGGCGCCACGAACCCAGCAGATGCAGAAGCAGGCACGATTCGCGCCGACTTCGCAGTCTCTATCGATGCCAATGCGGTTCACGGGTCCGATTCAACAACATCGGCAGAGCGTGAAATCGGTTATTTCTTCAACGACAACTAAACCTGATCCTGAAGCAAAACTCCTGTTTGGAGATGTTGAGCATGGCGGCGACACACAAACCTAATTTGGCTGGCTTAAGTCGGGCAAAACTGCGGGCGTTGTTCGCCGACATGTCTGAGAAGCCTTTTCGTGCGGAGCAAATCCTTAAATGGATTCATCAGCGCGGAGTGCTTGATATCGATGCTATGACCGATATCAGCAAGGGCCTTCGTGAAAAGCTCAAGCAAACGACAGAAATTTCTCTCCCTAAGATTCTGGAAGACTTCAAGTCTGCAGACGGCACCCGTAAGTGGATTGTGGAAGTCGCCAGCGGCAGCCATGTTGAAATGGTCTTTATTCCCGAGGCGCGGCGCGGCACCCTCTGCATTTCCTCTCAGGCAGGCTGCTCGCTGGACTGCTCATTCTGCGCGACGGGCAAGCAGGGCTTCAATAGCAACCTGACAGTGGCGGAAATTGCCGGTCAGCTCTGGTGGGCAAATTACCACCTAGGTGTTTTCGAAGGCAGGGCGGAACAGCGAGTTAGCAACGTGGTGATGATGGGCATGGGAGAGCCATTGCTGAATTTCGACAATGTTATGGACGCGCTAAGTATCATGATGGAAGATTGCGCCTACGGTTTGTCAAAGCGGAAGGTGACAATTAGCACATCGGGCGTTGTCCCGGCGATCGATAAACTGAAGGACTACACGGACGCGTCACTGGCTATTTCCTTGCATGCGCCTAATGATGAGCTGCGTAGTCAGATCATGCCGATCAACAACAAGTACCCGATTAAGGAAGTGCTTCGATCAGTGCAAGGCTATATGGATAGCCTGTCGGATAAGCGGGTTCCGGTAATCGAGTATACGATGATCGCAGGCGTGAACGATCATCGTCAGCATGCTCGCGATCTTGCGGTATTGCTGGAACAATTCCCCTGCAAGATAAACATAATCCCTTTCAACCCATTCTCACTCAGCGAATACCGTCGCCCTAGTGCTACTTCGGTTACAAATTTTAGGCAGATACTACAAAAAGCTGGGTATACGGTGACTGTTCGCACCACGCGGGGTGATGATATTGGAGCGGCCTGCGGCCAGTTAGTAGGCGACGTCGAAGACCAAACTCGTCGTAGTGCGAGACACAAGCGTCGCTTTGAAGCGAGTGAATTAGCCAAAAAAGATGGCTCTAAGGTGTTCGATAGCACTGATAATCTAGCGGTAACTGCCGACAGACTATAAAGTTCCGAATAAACTAGATGGTTCTGAGCAACTAGGTACTGGTTACAAATCATGTTATTTCTTGAATTTGGAAAGCTATTTGGCAAAAAGCGAGCCTCGGTGCTCGCCTTATTGCTGCTATCAAGCATGCTGTCAACGTGCGTAACTACGACGACAGGGGGCTTTATGGTGGATGCCTCCGAAGAACGAGCTGCTGCTGATTATATCAAGCTGGCGTTGGCCTATTTTGACAATAGTGACATGCCTGGTGCGCGGCGCCACGTGAGCAATGCTCTCGATATCGATGATCGAATCTCTGATGCCTATATGGTGTTGGCGATGATCTTTCAGCGCGAGGGCGATTTAGAATTGGCCGATTCGAATTATCAACGAGCGATCAGGCTTGATAAGGCTAATTCCAGTGCGCGAAATAATTACGCGGCGATGTTGTTCTCGCATGAGCGTTATCAAGAATCCTATGAGCAATTGGAAGTCGCAGCCAATGACACCGGTTATGAAGGGCGATCGCTTGTCTTCGAAGGTCTGGGTAGAAGCGCTTTACGCTTGGATAGGCAGGAGGACGCAAAGGCAGCGTTTCTACGTGCACTGCAACTCAATGAGAATCTTTTTATAGCACCACTCGAATTAGCATTGATATATTTCGACCAGGAGGAGTACTTGCCTGCTCGTCAATATTATCAAAATTATTTGACCACCATCGCGTTTCTGAAATTGCCGCATACTCCGCGAGCACTATTGGCGGGCATTCAAATTGAAGGTTACTTCCAGAACCATGAGTTTGTTGAAAATTTCTCTTTAGTTCTTACTACTCTTTATCCGACTTCACCCGAATACCAAGTATTCCAAAGGCTGAACGATGCCAACTGAGCCGACTGCCGAGCTTGAGGTCACTGCGCAATCAATTGACGCTCTGACAGCGGGAGATATACTCCAGCAGGAGCGGCAGCGTTTGGGCCTGAATGAGAAAGAAGTCGCTGATCAATTGCATATCACCAAGCACTACGTTAAGGCGTTAGAATCTAATAGCTATGGAAAATTACCTGGCACTGTCTTTGTAAAAGGTTATCTGAAGAGCTACGCCTTACTGTTGGGCTTGGACGTTGAAGATCTAATGTCTCGCTATGATGAGCTTACACATCAACAGCAAGCCGATAATGCACAAGAGAAACGACTATTAAAAGCGCGTAAGAAAAAAGACCGCAATAAGCCTCTAGTCATTGTTTCCTTGCTAGTTTTTGTCGTCGGGTTTTTGGGGTTGTGGCTTGCGAATAGTTATTTCTCTGAGGAGTCGGTTTCTGCTGTACCGAATACGGTGGAATCTGTCGGTGATGCGGAAAATCCTCGGCCGGCTTTGTCTCAGGCTATTGAGCCGCAAGTAACGATACAACCGCAGCTGACTCTGAACGTCGAGCCTGAAGAAATTACAGCTCCTACCGGTCAGTTGATAACCCCAAGCCTAATGGCAGAAGCAGAAGCTGCTTCTGAGCAATTGCCCGAAGTAGATTCGGAATCAATTGTGGATTCCCAGATCACGGAGCGGATGGAGAGTGCTGAAAGTGACGGGACGGAAGGGGCGGCTAGCCTAGAGGATTTAACGGCTGCACTACAAGCATTGAGAGCAGAACAAGAGGAGCCGGCTCTTGATAACGATGAGTCTCGTGTGATCAGCATAGAAACGAGCGGAAACGATATTCTACGAATCAGTTTTACTGGCGAGAGCTGGGTTGAAGTGAATGACAGCGAATCTCAGCAGATCTATCGCGATATCCGTGTGGCGGGCGATGTTCTGGAAATTACTGGCAGTGCGCCATTCAGCATCCTGCTAGGCGATGCTCCCTTTACTCGCATGAGTCTAAACGGTGACGAAATCGATCTTTCAGCTGATATTCGAATCGACAACTCAGCACGCCTCACTGTAGGCTTATAACCCATGAATCCTAATCCTTTGATAACTCGTCGCAAGACTCGCCAAATCATGGTCGGCAATGTGGCTGTGGGTGGTGATGCCCCGATTTCCGTTCAGACTATGACCAACACCGAGACCTGCGACGTGGATGCGACGCTGGCTCAGATCAAGCGCATGGTCAATGCGGGCGTCGATATTGTCCGCGTCTCCGTTCCGAGCTTGGACGCGGCTGAAGCCTTTAGGAAGATTCGCTCACAGGTAGAAGTACCCCTAGTAGCAGACATACATTTTGACTACCGTATTGCCTTGAAAGTATTAGAGAATGGAGTTGATTGTCTGCGTATCAACCCGGGTAATATCGGCAGCGAAGAGCGCATTCGCGCCGTTGTCGGTAGCGCTAAAGACAAGAATATACCGCTTCGAATCGGTGTGAATGCAGGCTCTCTTGGGAAGAACTTGTTGCGCAAATACAAGGAGCCGAATTCCGAAGCGATGGTTGAGTCTGCGCTTACGCAAATAGATATACTCGACAAACTCGATTTTCAAAATTTTAAGATTAGCCTGAAAGCCTCCGAGATATTCATGACGCTGGCGGCTTATCGCAGTCTTTCGACTCAGATAGATCAACCATTTCATCTCGGTATCACTGAGGCAGGTGGCCTTCGATCCGGCACAGTCAAATCTGCCATTGGGCTTGGAGCCATGTTGATGGATGGCATCGGCGATACGATCCGAGTCTCCCTCGCAGCGGACCCAGTCGAAGAGGTTAAAGTTGGATTCGATATACTAAAGAGCTTGGGCCTGCGTTTTAAGGGCGTCAATTTAGTGGCTTGCCCTAGTTGTAGTCGGCAAAACTTCGATGTGATCTCTGTTGTCAATGAATTAGAGTCCCGATTAGAAGACATAACGACACCGATTGATGTTGCTGTTATTGGCTGCATCGTGAATGGCCCGGGCGAGGCGAAGGTTGCCGAAATCGGATTGACCGGTGCGAGCCCAAATAACCTCGTCTACAAAGACGGCGTTCCCGATCACAAGATAAATAACAAAAATCTTGTGGATGAATTAGAGGCAATGGTGCGTCAGCGCGTTGCCGATAAGAAGCAAATGGATGAAAACCTAATCGCCTCAAGCTAGCGATCAACCACAAACCTATGGCGAAATTACAAGCAATTCGAGGTATGAATGACATACTTCCTGACCAAACTCCTAACTGGCAATATGTTGAGAAATGCTTTCAGGCGGTAGTGCACCGTTATGGCTATCGGGAAATTCGCTTTCCTATTCTCGAGCAGACGCAACTGTTTAAACGCTCAATCGGCGAGGTCACTGACATCGTCGAGAAGGAGATGTACAGTTTCGATGATCGCAATGGCGATAACCTGAGTTTGCGGCCAGAAGGTACGGCGGGTTGCGTTCGTGCTGCCGATCAACACGGTTTGCTGTTCAATCAGCAGCAACGACTCTGGTATCAGGGCCCAATGTTTCGCCACGAAAGGCCGCAGAAGGGCCGCTACCGACAGTTTCAGCAGTTTGGTGTTGAGGCATTTGGTATGGTGGGGCCGGATATCGACGCCGAAGTGATCCAACTTTCTGCCTCGCTCTGGCAAGACCTGCACTTAGAGGAATACCTCACTCTAGAGATTAACAATATCGGCGCGGCTGAAGATAGGAAGCGCTATGCTGCCGCCTTGACGGCATTCTTGGCTTTCCATGCCGAAGAACTTGATGATGATGCGCGCAATCGTATGCACAGCAATCCGATGCGGGTGCTGGATAGCAAGAACCCGGTCGTCCAAGAAGCATTAAAAGGTGCGCCGGCTTTAGCGGATTACGTCAGTGATGATAGTGTCGTCCACTATGATGAGCTAAAGAGTCTGCTTGCCCAGAGTGGGATAGAGTTTATCGAGAATCCTCGTTTGGTTAGAGGCTTGGATTATTACAATAATTGCGTGTTTGAGTGGACTACCGATTCTTTGGGCGCGCAGGGCACAGTCTGTGGCGGAGGTCGCTACGATGGCCTAGTTGAGCAACTTGGGGGCAAACAAACGGTAGCAGCGGGCTTTGCGATGGGTGTCGAAAGGCTTGTCTTGATGCTCGATTCTCTTGGCAAGATTCCCGATGCCACCGCGCAGGTAATTGACGTGTATATGGTGGTTGTAGGGGGACAGCTGGCTGGACCTGCTCAGCTATTAGCCAAGCAGCTGCGGCAGCGATTTCCAGAAATAGGCCTGATCAACCACTGTGGCGGCGGGAAATACAGTAATCAGATGAAACGCGCGTTCAAAAGCGGTGCGCGGCTGGCTATTGTGTTGGAAACAGAGTCGGRRCAAYCTCTCGAAACAGTCAAAATTCGCCATTTAAATGATTCCGGTGACTCGGTCAGCGTCGAGATTGCCAATTGCGGCGATAAACTCGCCGAAATTTTTAGTATTTCAGAGTGATAGCAACATTGATTCGTGTCAGCGCTGCCTTAAACAGGTAGAATTAGCGGTTGGTCAGGGATAGTTTGCCGAATGTGGTGGTCTGATAATCCGGGCTGGTTGAAACTGTTCGAATAATTCAATGAATTAAGGAGTAAGTCGTGGCGATAAACGCGGCAGAAGAAGAAACAATAGAGTCACTTAAAAAGTGGTGGGAAGAAAACGGCAAGCAGCTAGTCATTCTCGTGGTAGTAGGTTTTGCAGCCTTCACCGGGTGGTTGGCGTGGACCAACTCCCAAAATGCTAGCATCGACAGCGCCTCGGACTTGTATGAGGAGATTCTTTCGTTGGCGATAASTGACACCGGTCAGCCAGGAACGCAACTTATTCCGCAAGACTCGTCACGCATAGTCGAGCTAGGAGAGATACTTCGCAATGAACACGGAGCCTCTACCTACGCTAAATTGGGCTCTCTATTCGCGGCGCAACAGTCTGTGCAGAACGATGATTTGGATGCAGCGGAAACCTCATTACAGTGGGTCTTGGATAACGAGCAGGATAGCCTATTCAGCGAGGCCAATGAGGGCTTGATACTGACTGCGAACTTACGTCTTGGCCGCATTATTCTGGCGAAGGGTGACGCGGAACGTGCGCTCACTCTCGTGAACAATCTAGACCCCAAAACTTTTGAAGCCGGCTATTCGGAATTGCGTGGTGATATTTACATAGCAATGGGTCGGGAAGTGGACGCGCGTGATGCGTACATTGCCGCTCAGCAGGCGGGGTCAAATAGCGATGGTTTGCGCATGAAGTTGGACGAGTTGTCCAACGAAAGCTAGATCCTACTGCTAGTTAATAGATAGTCAGATGAGCTCCAAGATGAATCTTACCCGTACCGGATCAATACAAAATTGCGTGGCCTCTGGGGCTCGCCTGCTAGTGCTGCTTGCATTAGCTTCAGCATTAACTGCTTGTGCGGGGTTTAGCGCAGCCAGCCTAAATCCACTGGGTTGGTTCTCCGATGATGATACCAACCCACCTACTCCATTGGTCGACATTCCTGTCGAGGTTACGATGCGCCGCGAGTGGAGTGTGAACATTGGAAACGGGCAGGGGGACAATTACACAGAGATAACCCCCTCCATAGATGGCGATGTAATCTATGCCGCTAGCGAAAACGGTACTGTGGTGGCAATTGACATTAGCTCAGGAAACACGCTCTGGAAAATTCGAGTCGAAGATGTGATCACAGGCGGAGTTGGGTCTGGCGATGGTCTGGTTATGATTGCTACAGAAAGTGCTGAAGTCGTCGTGTTGGATCAAGCTGATGGCACTGTTAAATGGCAGCACGCGGTCTCAAGTGAAGTTTTGTCTGCGCCACAAACAAATGGTGATATCGTTGTAGCGCAAACTGTAGATGACAAACTGGTCGCGCTCGATGCCGGTGACGGTGAGCAGCGTTGGATTTACGAGACCACACAGCCAGCATTGACACTGCGTGGCAGCAGCAAGCCTGTTATTACTTCAGATGCTGTGATCGCAGGGTTTAGCAATGGCACGCTCGTTGCAGTATCGGCTGAAGGTGGAGTCTATCTTTGGGAGGAACGGGTAGCCGTTCCTGAGGGCGAATACGATATCGACCGCGTCATCGATGTGGATGGCGATCTTTTGCTAGATGGTGGTCGAATCTTAGCAGCAAGCTATCAGGGCAACTTGATGGCCTTCGAGGTCACTTCCGGGCGAATCGTTTGGGGTATGGAGGCTTCAAGCTATCATGGCATGGCGCAGGGTTTCGGCAACATCTATTACTGCGATGATAAGAGTCAGGTATTTGCAATTAAAGATAATAGCGAAGATATCGTTTGGGAAAACGCCGACCTAATTAATAGAGCGATTACGGCGCCAACCACAATCGGTAACTACATCGCAGTAGCTGACTATGATGGCTATGTTCACTTACTATCGCAGATTGATGGGCGCATAGTAGGTCGAATTCAGGCTGATAATGATGGCGTCAGGGCTAATCTTTTGGCCGACAATGGCCGTCTTTACGTTTTCGGAAATAGTGGTCGATTGACCGCTTACCAACTGCAATAACAACCGCAACAAACTGTTAACAAACTAATCTAGGTTACTACCATGAGGCCAGTCATAGCCCTTGTTGGCCGTCCCAACGTAGGCAAATCCACTCTCTTTAATCGTCTTACGCGATCGCGCGACGCGTTGGTAGCAAATATCCCCGGTCTTACTCGCGATAGGAAATATGGCGGTGGGGAGATTGATGGCCAGTCTTTCATTGCTATCGACACCGGCGGAATTAGCGGCGATGAGGAAGGCATCGATTTGGAGATGGCCGCGCAGTCACTCCAAGCAATCGAAGAGGCCAATATCTGCCTGTTTATGGTGGATGCGAAGGATGGTCTCTTGCCAGATGACAACCGCATTCTTGAACATCTACGCAAGCGCAGCAAGAACACCTACCTAGTAGTAAACAAGATCGATGGTCGTGACCCCGATGTGGCGCTATTAGATTTTTATACCCTAGGCATGTCGGAAATCTTCCCCATCACTGCGACTCAAGGGCGTGGCGTGAAGAGTATGCTGGTTAAGGTGTTGGCAGACTTCGAGCAGGCGGCAATTGCAGCAGGCGAAGGTGAAGCCGCGCCTGAAAATATTGAGGAAACAGGGATAAAGATTGCGATTGCCGGAAGACCCAATGTCGGCAAGTCGACGCTGGTTAACAGAATGCTGGGTGAAGAGAGAGTGGTCGTTTACGATCAACCCGGCACCACTAGAGATAGTGTCTATATCCCCTTCGAGAGGCGTGGAAGGCGCTATACACTGATTGATACAGCGGGAATAAAGAAGCGAGGACAGACTAGGCAAACGGTCGAAAAATTTTCGGTAGTTAAGTCGTTGCAAGCTATCCAAGATGCACACGTGGTGGTATTGATCATCGATGCTCGCACCGGAATCGTAGAGCAAGATCTGCACTTACTGGGTTATGTTATCGAGACAGGGCGCGCCCTGGTCATCGCTATCAATAAGTGGGATCACATGCACTCTGAAGACAAAGACCAGGTTAAAGATGATATTCGTCGCCGTTTTATCTTTGTGGATTTTGCGAAAATTCATTACATCTCAGCGCTCTATGGCACCGGGGTGGGTGACCTTTATAAGTCAATACACACGGCGTACGAGTCGGCGACTAAGACGCTCACCACCCATCGGCTCACCGAACTCCTTCAAGATGCAGTAACCGATCACGCACCGCCTATTATCAACGGTCGACGCATCAAATTACGCTATGCCCATGCAGGCGGGCAGAATCCACCGATAATTGTCATACACGGTAAGCAGACCGATAAGCTGCCTGGTAATTACAGTCGTTATTTGGAGAAAACCTTTCGTAAGGTGTTGAAGCTGGAGGGCACCCCGGTGAGAATCGAATTACGCAGTGGCGATAATCCTTTCATTAAGGGGGAGGAGGGCCTCACGCAGCAACAGATTTCACAGAAGCGGCGAATCAAGAAGAATAAGGATCTAGGCAAGAAGCTCGGTAAGAAAAGAGTGTGACTATTCATCTCGAAGATATTAGGCAAGCTGCAATTCGACTTCGAGACATAGCAATTGAGACCCCAATTCATACATCCGCAGTACTTGATGAAAGAGTAAACGCTAGGGTTTTTATCAAGCCAGAATGCCTGCAACATGTAGGCGCGTTCAAGTTTCGTGGCGCCTACAATCGGCTATGCCAAATGAGTGAAGGCCAGCGAGCCAAAGGCGTCGTGGCATTTTCTTCAGGTAATCATGCGCAGGGGATCGCCTACGCAGCCAAATTATTGGGCATGAATGCAACTATCGTCATGCCCTCCGATGCGCCATCTATCAAGAAGGAAGGCACCGAGCGATTGGGCGCAAACATTCGCCTGTATGACCGTGCTACCGAGTCCCGCGAAGAAATTTCGGCCGACATCGCGGCTACTAGTGGGGCCACTCTCGTTCCTGCTTTTGACGATGTAGATGTGATTGCCGGACAGGGCACCTGTGGCCTTGAAATTATGCAGCAGTTGGCGGCTATAAGTTGTGTGCCGGACGCCGTGTTGAGTCCCTGTGGTGGGGGTGGCCTGCTGGCTGGACTCTCAACGGCGGTTAAAGAAACGAATAGTGCGATACGAGTCTACGGCGTAGAACCCCAGAATTATCACGATCACAGTCTCTCGAAGGCTAAAGGCGTGCGTGTCAAGATTGATCCGGCGGTAGGCACTAGTTGTGATGCACTAATGGCTACGCAACCTGGTGAGATTACTTGGTCGATCAATAGCAAAACAGTGGATGATTTCTTGGTTGTCAGCGAGGATGAAGTGGCTCACGCGATTAGTTTTGCGTTTCGTTACCTTAAACTTGTAGTTGAGCCTGGCGGTGCCGTCGCATTGGCAGCCTTGCTGCATAAAAAATTAGATATCAGTGGTGGCTCTGCCGCGATAGTTCTTTCTGGTGGTAATGTTGATAGTGAGACATTTTCCCGTTGTTTGCAGAAATACCCTGCGCCGTAAGTCAAAAGTGTTGGTGGATTAATTGACATTAAATTAGCAAAAATTTAGAGGAAGAACCATGAAAATTTCTTTATCGCATTTAAGTAGCATGCGTAACTGGTTAGCGGCCCTGCTACTAACAACAGTGTCTTTTTCGGTGGCAACATTGAGCGCGCAATCAACGGACGACTGTGTTGACACCCTGCAATGTGAATCTTCCTGGATTGGGTTGTCAGACAGCGAGCGCGAGACGGTATTTGCGTTTGCCGAAGACTACAAGGCGTTCATTCATAAGGCGCGTACGGAGCTCAGTTTCGTTGCAGAGGCAATCGCCTTCGCCGAGCAGAACGGCTTCGAAGAGTTGACAGCTTCTACCGCTATCGTTCCGGGTAAAAAGATCTATGAAGTCAATCGAGACCGCACCATAAGTCTTTTGGTGATTGGCGAAGAAGCGATACAAGAGGGCTTCCATATCATCGGCTCGCACATTGATTCGCCGCGCCTAGAACTGAAGGGAAGGCCGCTATTTGAGGCCAGTGAGTTTGCCCTCTTTCAGACTAATTATCACGGCGGCATCAAGTTCCATCAATGGACCAACCTACCGCTAGCTCTGATGGGTCGCATCGATAAGAAGGATGGAACCAGTGTTCATATATCAGTTGGGCTGGATGCTAACGACCCTATCTTTATGATTCCCGAGTTGTCCCCGCATGTTGACCGCGGCAGAAACTCACAGACTCTTGCTGATTTTATTACTCCCGAAGATCTCGATCCGATCATAGGGCATATCCCAGCTGAAGACGGCGGCGATCTAGTAGATCAGGTGCTAGCCTATCTAAGTGAGGAGTACGGCATTACTCGAGCCGATTTGGTCTCGGCCGAACTCTCCTTGGTGCCCGCTGGCGCACCACGGGACATGGGGTTCGATAGAGGGCTAATCGCCGCCTACGGTCAGGATGATCGACTTGCGTCCTATGCAGCGATGCGCGCTGTGGCGGAGATTGACCATCCCCAGAAGACTACGATGGCCTTCTTGGTTGATAACGAGGAAGTAGGTAACAGGAACAATACGGGCGCACACTCCGATTACTTTGCCGACCTGCTTTCTAGACTCTTGTATGCGCAACTGGAAGAGGACTATCGCGAGCCTTTATTTCGTAGTGCGCTGCGTCAGACCAAATTTATATCCATAGACGTAAACCCAGGAATTAATCCAATCAACCCTGGAGTATGGGAGCCAGGCAATGCCCCCAAGCTAGGCTATGGCGTGAACCTCAAGCTCTATGGGCGGGGCAATACCGCCAACAGCGAGTTTATTGCGTGGACTCGGCAGCTGCTTGATAGCAATGCTGTGCCATGGCAGACGGTGACTTATAAAGTCGGTGTCGGAGGTGGTGGCACTATCGGTGGAGAGTTTTCTGCGCAAAATATCGAGGTAATCGATTTCGGTGTTCCACTGCTTTCGATACATACGCCCTACGCAGTTAGTTCTAAGATCGATGTATACAGCCTCTATCAGGCAGCCTTAGCGTTCTTTTCTTACACCGATTAGCGCGTTGCGGTTTATTCTCAGCACCCTAACTAAACTATTGATGAAGCTACTATGAAAACACAAATTTCGAGGACTGCTCGTCTCTCTATTCTCCCCGCTTTAGCTTTCTCCGGTTTGCTCGCGGTATCTGCACAGCAGGCTCTGGCGCAAGAGGTTGGCGATCACCAGTACACAAGTGAGGCGGTTGAGACGGGTTCGCAGGTTTACACCCAACAGTGCGCGCTCTGCCACGGGCCACAAGGTGCTCTCGTGGACGGCATTAACCTCAGCATCGGACAATTTCGCACCGTTCAATCGGACGCCGATCTAAGGCAGGTTATCAGTGAAGGCGCAGGACAAGGGCGTATGCCTGCCTTTAGTCTGCGCGCCGAGGAATTAAGAGGGGTAATTGCCTTTATTCGCGCCGGCTTCGACCCTGAGGGGGTGGCGGTAATAATCGGCGATCCGGTTCGTGGCAAAGAGTTGTTCGAAGGTGAGGGTCAGTGTGCAGACTGTCATCGAGTGAGAGGGGTAGGCCCGCGCACAGCTCCGGACTTGAGTAACATCGGCGCCATTCGTACGCCGGCATCCTTGCAGCGAAACATAACTGACCCGGCGACTGCACTGCTGCCGATCAACCGTCCAGTTCGGCTCGTCACTCGGTTTGAGGAGACTATCGTTGGCAGGCGCCTGAATGAGGATACCTATACTGTTCAGCTAATCGATTCAACGGAGCGACTCCGATCGCTAAAGAAAGTCGACTTAATCTCCTACGAGATCAGCGACGAGCCAAGTAAACAACCGACGACGATGTCCAGTGATGAAGTGGCAGATGTAATTGGCTACCTACTTACCCTGCGAGGTTTAGAATGAGATTATCAAAACAAATTGGAACGATTGGCCTTGTATTTTTTCTCGGCCTGGCAGCATCAAATGTAGCCGCGCAAGTTCCCTATGAGCGAATTCTGAATTCGCAAGACGAGCCCGAAAACTGGCTTACCTACAACGGCGGTTATAAGAGTCAGCGTTATAGTCAGCTAGATCAAATCACGCCGGAGAATGTAACCGACCTTAAATTGCAATGGACTTTGCAGAATCAGGTGTTCGGTGCCTGGCAATCGAATCCGATAGTGGTCGACGGCATCATGTATATCACCGAACGTCCGAACACCGTTATGGCGGTCGACGCGATTACAGGAAGGTTTTTTTGGAAGTATCGGCACATTCCTGCAGAGAACGCCTTGATTTGTTGTGGGGCTAATAATCGGGGCGTGGCTGTGTTGGATGACAAGGTGTTCATGGGAACATTGGATGCGCGTCTCATCGCACTTGATCGAATTACTGGCAGCGCACTGTGGGACGTAGAAGTCGGTGATGTTGACCTTGCGTACTCGGTGACTATGGCGCCGCTAGTGGTAAAAGATCAAGTTATCGTTGGCGTAGGAGGGGGCGAGTTTGGCATTCGTGGATACGTTGCAGCCTACGACGCTGAAACCGGCGAAGAGGCTTGGAAGACTTACACGATCCCAGGCCCTGGTGAGCCGAATCATGACAGTTGGGAAGGAGACGACTGGGAGCATGGAGGTGCACCCGTGTGGATTACTGGTTCTTTCGATCCGGAACTGAATCTTACTTATTGGGGTGTCGGGAATCCCGGGCCAGATTGGAATGCGGGCCAGCGCCCCGGTGACAATCTCTACTCTGACTCAGTGATCGCCTTGGACGCCGATACCGGCGAGCTGAAATGGTATTTCCAGTTCACGCCAAACGATGCCTATGACTATGACTCGGTGCAGGTGCCGGTGCTAGCCGACATTGTCTGGCGCGGGACGCCAAGAAAGATCATGATGTGGGCAAACCGCAACGGCTATTTCTATGTCATAGATAGAGTGACGGGCGAGTTTCTTGAAGGTAAGCCCTATGTAAAGGTGAACTGGTCCAGCGGGCTCGATGAGAACGGGCGGCCAATTCCAACACCACAACCGGAGGGCATGCCTACCTACCCTGGCAATCAGGGCGGCACCAATTGGTACCCGCCGTCCTTCAGCCCTAGAACAGGTCTCTTTTATTTTAGTGCGTGGCAGGACTATGCAACGATCTATCGTGCGGAAGAGTCTGACTATGAGCCCGGCAGAGCATTCCTCGGCGGTGGGTTTTCGGTATTAGCACCGGCACCGGGAGCACCAACTATCGGCATCGGCAGAACCAATCCTATTAACAACTGGACCAACGAAGTTGGCTTCGCCTCCTTGAAAGCGATGGATCCGCAGACTGGCGAAGAAGTCTGGTCCTATGATCAGTTCGATGTGAGTGACAGCGGCATGCTAACGACTGCGTCAGATTTACTATTCACCGGCGGGCGCGAAGGCTATTTTCATGCGATCGATGCGCGTAACGGCGATTTGCTATGGAACGTCAACTTAGGCGGTCAGATCGTTATGGCGCCAGTGACTTTTAGCGTCGGCGGCGTTCAATACGTCTCGGTAATTTCCGGACATGCCTTGTCCACATTTGCATTGCCCCACTAGGAAGCCCGCATGAAATTAAAGGTCAGTTTCACCGTGAGTCTGATTTCTCAAACCGTAGTTTTCGCTGCTTTGTCGCTGCTGATGTTGCCAGCGCTGGCGCAGACTGCCGCAATTCAACACAATGTCGAGGCAGATGGTCACCCGATGGCGCTTTGGGAGAAATCCGTTGCACAGCCGAAGGGGCATATTCTTTTGCACCATGGTCGTACCTGGAGCTCTATTCCAGACTTCGACCTACAGGTATCGGGAGAAGACCTTTCTCTGATGGATGGCTTTAATGACTTGGGCTATAGCGTCTGGGCACTTGATGCTAGGGGCTATGGTGAGACTCCCAGAGATAGCAGCGGCTGGAACACGCCGGATCGGGCCGCGCTAGATCTATCGATAGTCTTAGATTGGCTGCGCGCAAGAAACGGTGAAGCCACCCACGTCTGGGGATGGTCCTACGGTTCTATGGTTGCCCAGCTTGCCGCACAGCGGTATCCAGAGGCGATGCTGAGTGTCACTTTGTTCGGATATCCAATGGATCCCGATGCGGAAATTCCGCACAGCAATAGCCAGTCTGAGCCCTCGGCTCGCCCGACGACTAGAGCCGCTGCCGCATCGGATTTCATAGTTCCCGGATCAATTTCTCAGCATGCGATAGACACCTATGTAACTGCCGCTCTTAAGGCAGACCCTATTAGAGCGGACTGGAATCAACAGCATCAGTGGAATGCGCTAGACGGTGAGGCGCTTACCCTGCCGACGCTACTTTTGCAGGCAGAATTTGATCCATTGGCAAATACAGATGCACACGCACGGTTCTTCGCAAAGATTGCGAATCCGAATAAACAATGGGTGATATTGCCTGGTGGTGACCATGCCGCACTCTTAGAAACACCACGAGCAAAGCTAATAAAATCTACAGTCGATTTCATCGAGTGGCTTGATTACTAAGCCTGTTGCCCGGACGCATTTAACTGGATGCTTTCTTCACTTTCTTCCGCTGAACATCTGCCGACTAATTATGTCGAATTCTATTACTGGTCCATAGAGCTAACACGGTGGCAAGCAGCGGCAGTAGTCCCTGCATGACCAAGTAGCTCAATTGCACTATCCAGATGTCTTGATTCAGCAAACCATAATTGTTCGTTCCAAAAAGCCACGCGAAATTCAATCCAGCAAACACGGCCCCAATTCCCGATAGGTAGATCATTTGTGTTTGTGTAAGCACGCGCTCGCGCAGTAGGTGCTTCATCATGACTATCAGAGAGGCTGGAATTAACATGACTAGTATCCAAAGATGATTGGCGAATACCCTGTTGATAGCATGGTTATATGCAGCTGCCTCGCCATCACCGTAGATCGCCATAAGTAGGATAGACCAGAGGAAAATATAGACTGCAACAATCGCTGATACAATTGCTGTGGGTTTGTTATACAAAATAATCCAAGTGAAGAATGTCGCTAGCAGTAGCAAAGCTGTAAGAAAGGCGACAAGTAACATACCAACATTGAACAGTGTACCGAGGATACTTAGTCCATAAAAGATACTGATAGAGTCCAAGAAGTGATCTTGCATAATTTGGAAATTACCGATCAGAAAGGGGCCTAGTATCCGAATGGCTATTAGCATTACCACGCCGGCGAGGAGCGTGCTGCTAAGAGAAACTCCAGTGCGAATGAGTGTCAGCCAGGCTGTGCTAAGCGGAGTAGTCCTGTCGTGTAGGCTCACATTGGGTGCGCCATTCTTATAGCGTACTCCATACATGTAAATTGTTAAGCCAATACATATGAATCCGTAGAACATGACAGCGATAGCCCAACTGCTTTCATGTTGGGTGTTAGCTCCCCTGGGCAGGGTGAAATTGATAAAAGCCAAGATAGCTATCGTAACGGCCGCGCCTGTTAAGCCAGCGAACAATGCGTTAGCTCCGCCGTGGAGTTGACGTTCCTTCCAAAATTCAGCCGCTATTGAGGAGTGTGTCGGGCAGGTGGAAACGGGTAGGGGCAAACGTTCTCTTATAATGCCTTGCTCCGTAGTATTGAACACTCCTTTTCCAAATTCGATTAGACCCTCACCGCTGCGCTGCTGCTTTACGCCAAAATAAGTAATTAGCAAAAGGGCTGCGGTGAAAATTAATGCGACAAAATAATCCGCGGGGTTTGCGGCAATGAAGACCCAGGTACCTTCAATGCGGTTAAACTCCGGGATTAGCAGTCCGTTTAGGTAGAGAGTAAGTACTAGCAGCCAGCCTGCTATGCTAGCGACCCCGTTTTCTGTCCACCAACTCAACATCAAGGTCAGAATAGTGAATTGAAAAACTATAAAACTGATGGGAATGACGGATAGTTCGGTGTTGAAATAGAGAAGGTTAACGATAAGTCCGGGGACGAAAATGGCTATCTGTGTAAGTGCGCAGAAGAACAAAAGGGGGGTCAGCAAAAGTGTGCGCGTCGACACAGGTAGCGAGAACTCTGCTCTATAAGGAAAGCCGACAGAGGAGCGGGTGCGCACAATGTTGTGGCTCTTGTGTAGCGCTAATGAATAGATGAGCGTTAAACCGACCAGAAGAGCAAAGTCAGCTGCTTTGAATAGAGCAAGTGTGTCCTCGCCTGGACCCAAGGCAAGATCAATTAGGAATATAACGCTAACCACGCCTGCAATCTGCGTAAGCAGTGCGGGCCAACTCAGGCTAAATGCGCTCCATGCGAGTGCTTGGCTGGGGCTTCTCATTTTGTATTTTCCTTAAGCTGACTCAGTTCGCCAATGTCTGGGCGACCCACTCTCGAGACGAAAATTTCCTCCAAAGTTGCATGGCGTGATTTGAGAATTTCACCGCCTATTTTTTTAACAGAATTTTGAAAAGCATCCATAGAGCCTTGATGAACAACGCTAAAGAATCTCCCCTCACCTGAAATTTTCGCCACACCTTCTAGTGATGGCGGTGAGCTTTGCAGGTCTGCAAAGCGAATCGAGGAGCAATGGTGATTGCTGTTTATAATCTCTAAAGAACTATCTAGGGTTATTTTCCCCTGATGGATCATTGTTACATGGTCAGAAAGCCTTTCTACTTCCTCTAATAGATGGGAGGAAAAAATTACAGTTCGTCCTTCTTCGGAGATGGTGCGTACTACAGCATTGAGGATATCTTTTCTAACAACAGCGTCCAATCCGCTGGAGGGTTCATCGAGGATCAGTAAGTCGGGCCGGTGCGCAACTGCGCTTATAAGTGCAACTTGTGCCCGCATACCTCGAGAAAGTGTCTTAATTTTTTTTTCTGGATCCAAAGAAAACGTATCTAGTAGCTCGGTGGCATAGCCTTGATCCCATGCAGAATGGAAAGCGCCGGTATAACGCATTAACTCATCAATTGACATCCAATCTGGAATGTCGCGGTCTTCGGATAGATAGCCTATTCGCTTTAATACTCCCTCCGGGTTACGTACAGGGTCTTCGCCAAAGATTTTCACGGTTCCAGATTTCGCACGTAACAGCCCTAACAAGTGTTTGATAAGAGTGGTCTTGCCCGCGCCGTTGGCACCCACTAGTCCATAGACCTTGCCTCTGCTTGCCGTAAAGTCCACGGAGTCTAAGGCGTTGGTCTTGCCAAAACTACGTGACAAATTATTAACTTCGACTACAAATTCAGTCATTAATCTTCTCCGATTCGGTGTTCTGCCCCTGTTTTTTTTCCTCAAGCTGTGCCTGTCTCTCTCTTATTAATTCGAGCAGGTCTTGAGCATTGAAATCTAGTTGATGCGCCTCCGCCAATAGAGCGTCGATCCTGGCGTCGATGATGCGCCTGCGCTCACGGTCCGCAAGAGGCGATTGCTCGTCGGAAATATAAGTGCCTGCGCCGCGGCGCTTGAATATCACGCCAGCTGCTTCCAGCTCATCGTAGGCTTTAACCACCGTATTTGGCGTTACATTCAATGCCAGTGCCAGTGTGCGAACGGGAGAGATTTCCTCGCCTGGCTCAAGCAGGTTTGACGCCACCATGTAGCGAATTTGATTCGCTATCTGTCGGTAGATGGGGACGCCATCTTTGCTGTTGATTGTTATATTCATGATTCGGCGTTACGCTTTCTCTTAAACTGTATGGGTATTCTGATACAATATAAAAAAATGTCAAGCACAGGCAATCAATTCTTCAGCGATTGACCGCAAGGCCCCCTAGATTCGGCGTGATCTGTCAAAAAACCGTGGTTCGAAAGCGAATTTCTTGCTAGTTTTAAACGTTCAAATTCGGTTTTATCAATCTTGTGCTGGCCTAGCCGCTGCTAAATGCGGATTGAATGGTTTGGTGCGAAGCACTACCAAAATAAAGAGAGACAACTATGCAAGCTCCAACTCCAAGGAGATCAAGTCTTAACTGGCGCGCGTCCACTGCTGCGGGTCTGTTGCTGTGTTCTTCAGGTTTTTTGAACGCTCAGGATATTCCGTTGTTCAATGAGGACCCGGGCGATTGGTACACATTGGGTGGCGACTACGCTCACACGCGTTATACACCTGCCGATGAGATCACAGCCGATAATTTCACTGACTTGGAAGTGGTTTGGGAATGGGATGGTGCTAGTTTCGGCGCCATTAGCGGCCGTTCCACGCCTTCGTTGATCAATGGCAAACTAATTACAGTAGCGGGCAATAAGCGCTATGTTGTTGCATTGGATCCTAAAACTGGTGAAACAATCTGGTCTTACCGTGAGCCGGATACGGCCCGCGCTGAGTATTCCATGCGCGGCGACTACGGCAAGGGTGTGGGCTATGCCAACATCGATGGAAGAGAAGTAGTCTATATAGTCTCTCCTGGATTCTTCCTAACGGCACTGGATGCCAACACGGGCATTCCTCTAGAAAATTGGGGTAGGCCGGTGCCAATCGACGGATTTCCTCAGTCGGGCATCGTCGACCTCCTAGCCGACTTAGGTCATCCTTATGACCCTTACGAAGGTATTCCATTAGAGACAGGCTATATCACGTCCTCTTCACCGCCGATCGTGGTTAATGGCACTGTCATTGTTGGTAACTCGGCCGAGCAGGGCTATCACCAGGCACGTATTGAAAACGTACCGGGCGATATCCTAGCCTACGATGCACGCACTGGCGCCTTCAAATGGAAGTTTAACGTCATTCCTAAGCCGGGCGAGTACGGTCACGAAACGTGGGAAAACGATGCTTGGGCGTGGACTGGCGATGTCTCTTCTTGGGCTCCGCTTTCGGCCGACCCAGTTAACAATCTGGTGTATATCCCAACGAATAGCGCGACTATAGATTACTACGGTGGCTTCCGCCCGGGCGACAATCTGTACGGTGCCGCCTTGATAGCGTTAGATGTGCGAACTGGCGAGCGTGCCTGGCATTTCCAGATGGTTAAACATGAAATCTGGAACTTCGACAACCCAACGGCACCGGTTCTTCTCGATCTGAACGTGCCAGGGCAGGGCCGTGTGCCAGCTATCATGCAGGCGACAAAGCAGGCGTGGGTCTATGCCTTCAATCGCATAACCGGTGAGCCAATTTGGCCAATCGTGGATCGCCCAGTGCCTCCATCGATCGTACCAGGCGAAGTGCTTTCGCCTACTCAGCCCCATGTGACACGTCCAGCACCATTCGACATGCAGGGAATTACCGAAGACGATCTGGTCGACTTCACTCCAGCACTGCGTGCGGAGGCCTTGGCGGCGCTGGACGACTATGTGATGGGGCCTTTGTTTAACCCACCCATTCATGCCGATAATCCCATGGGGAAATACGCAGCGATGAACTGTCCTGGCGGCGCTGGCGGTGCAAATATCACCGCACCGGCTGTGGCAGATCCTGAGACAGGCAAGATGTACATCTCGTCGCACAAGGCTTGTTTTGCCCTACGACTGATACCGGGTGAAGAGTCCGATTTGTTGTTCCCGAACTCCACCGGCATTAACACGGCGCGTTATGCAAATGGCGCTCGCGGTGCTACAGCGAGACCTCCACGGCTAAGCTCAGGCATTCCAATATGGAAGCCACCGTATAGCCGAATTACCGCTATCGATATGAACACCGGTGATCACGCATGGATGATTCCAACCGGTGAAACTCCCGACCGTATCGCTAACCATCCAGCGCTTGCAGGCGTGGATATAGGCAATACTGGAACGGGCGCGTTGGTACCTATGGTCGTAACCAAGAATATGTTGGTTTATTCAGATCAAGCTGGCGACGGTACGCCGATGCTCTATGCCATCGATAAGGATAACGGTGACATCATGGCTCAGCTAGAGGCACCAAGCCGCAGCAGCTATGGTATGAGCTCGTGGGTACACGAAGGCCATCAGTATATCTTGCTGCAAACTAGCTCTTCACTGACTGCGCTGGCTCTGCCAGGTGCGCAGGAAGAAGCTGGCGACGCTCACTAAGCGGCAGCGTAGGTAATAAGAGATAAGAGAAGAAGCCGGAATGATGGTTGCATCATTCCGGTTTTTTTATGCCTGGGCTAGGTATTCAATACAAGGCAAATGGTTGGTGTAGTAAATTAAAAAAACCACAGCCCGTGCTGAATGACGTACTTTTCTGGCAACAATAAAAAAGGGGCAACACTGAATTCAGTGTTGCCCCTTTTTTAT
>JAESUT010000017.1 GCA_016762995.1 Gammaproteobacteria bacterium
TTTTGACGGTCCGCAGGTAAGCGCTCAATGATCTTCTTGACATCATCAGCAAAACCCATATCCACCATTCGGTCTGCCTCATCTAAAACCAGCACTTCAAGCTCATCAAAATGCAGTGCACGCTGATGAGCTAAATCTAGCAACCTGCCCGGAGTGGCCACTAAAATATCAATGCCTTTAATTAAACGCTGCTGTTGTGGCTCGCTATCAACACCGCCATAAACAGCCATAGAACTTAGGTTTAAATGCTTGCTGTACTGCGCAACATTCGCAGCAACCTGCACCGCTAATTCCCGTGTAGGAACCAGGATAAGGGCGCGTATGCGTTTACCTCGTAAGGTACGCTCTTTGTTCTCTTTGTTCTCTTTGCTAAGTACGGTTAATAGCGGCAGGACAAACGCGGCGGTTTTGCCTGTCCCCGTTTGAGCGGTGGCAATGAGGTCTTTACCAGAAATAATGATGGGGATGGCTTGTTTCTGAATCGGGGTAGGAGTTGTATAACCCAACTCTTCAATCGCTTGTACAATAGGATTACATAATCCAAGTTTTAAAAATGGCATAGAAGCTCGGTAGATTGTCGGAGAGGAGGCAATGCTCATTATAGCAGCAAGGGGTTATGAGGGTTGGTTAATCAAGAGGCAGAATAAAGCTAAAGTAGTTTTAGGGCACATCTACTAGAAATTCATAGCACACTTCTTAGCACACTTTAATTTCTCAACCTTAACCAATTGATTCAATTAGGGAATTGGTCACGCAGTCTACTGAAAGTCCTTGTGTCGATGGTTCGACTAATTACGCCAGAAATCTGCTACGAGCGCACAGCGCGGAGCCCGCAGGGGACAAACAGGCCTAAGCCTGTTTGGATTATTCACTCGTGCATACATGCACTCGGCCTGCGGCCAGCTTTCAGCTGTGCTAATTCGCTCCAAGCGAATTGGTGACTCGCCCTTTCGGGGCTCGGGCTACGCCCAGCCTCAGGCTGTCCTAACTTGCTCTCGCAAGATGGCCCGTCTCTGGGCACCAGTTTTTTCTCACTCGCGAAGCTACCGTATTTTTCTCTGGCCCTTTCCCCTGACCCCTTCTCTACATTACCGGATCCGCTTGACGTTGATAGACTTGTCAGTATCCAATAATCGCAACCTATAAGAGCCTATCCAATTTCTGGTTATTTCAACTTCAGGATTGGTTCCAGAGTAACTATAGCGTCTGGTGCTTTTAGTTTCCCACACCTGACCATTCTTGAGCGGAAATCGTGTCGGGCCATTCCAGCCAGTGAATTCTCCATCAATCCTGCTCCTTATAGTGTAGCTGTCAGTTTCCTTCACTGCCGGGCTAGCACTACTCACTTCAACAACGGTTTGACTTGAATAGCGCATGAGCCAGCGGTTAACAACGTCAAATTCTTCATTAGATAAACTGCTTAGCCCAGAAGCAGCAAACTCCTCAGCGGTCATCAACTCGCGGATGTCCGGATCATCGGCGGAGAATGCCGGCAGCATGGCCAGCGCAAGCAGCAGAGCTATACAGTGTCGAAACATAAAAAGTCACCCTTATGATTTTGGAGGAAAGAAAGGCAAAGCTTCTCATATACCGGTAGGGCAGGCAAAAATACTTAGGAGGAGCTAATGAGGTTATAAAATGGAAGCGGAGTAAAAATACAGTAGTTTTAGAATAGCGTTTTTCAGTGAGTCTATAGCACACTTCTTAGCCCACTCTGGTTTTACGTTTTTAACTTATTGACTCAGTTGATGAATCGCTCACGCAGCCCACTGAAAGCCTCGTGTCGATGGTGCGACTTACTGCGCCAGTAGTTTGCTACGAGCCCGACAGCGCGAAGTCCACAGAGGACAAACAGGCCTAAGCCTGCTTGTCCTCTTGACTCACCCATTCTGGGTTCGGGCTACGCCCAGCCTTCGGCTGTCCTAACTTGCTAACGCAAGTTGGTCCGTCTCGGCCAGCTAGCTCCAGTTGATTCATCTTAGAATGACACGTTGCACAATCTTGAGTTGTAAAGTTGTAAGTGGCCCCTCCAGCTGCGATTCGGGCTCAAACTGGGCACTTTTCCTTTTCTCACTCCCAAATCTACTGTATTTTTACTCCTGCTCTATCTATTTACAAATTCACCCCTTGCCGGAGTTGGATCATGGAAAAATTGCGTACTTGGCTGTCTCGCTCACTACTGTTTCTGACTCTAGGTATCATCATGACGACGAACAATACATCAGCGCAAGACAATCCCTTGGGGCAACCACTCCTGGATGACAATGGCCAACCCAGGGAAAATACTTTCATCCACGTACCTTTACGGGAGGACGATGAAAAATATACCGATCTTGATGGTCTGTGGATGAAGGATGTTCTCAATGAGGTCATCCAGTTTTCTCAGGATGACAAGGTAGCAGGCAATCTTTTCTGGGGCCGTAATCTAGGTACCGAATCCCATGAACGAGCACAGGATTGGGCAGAGACTTATTTTCGGCAACTCGGATTAGAAAATATTCGTCGCCGGACATTTCAACTCGAACCGGTGTGGCAGCTCAACCGCTTCGATATCACATTTAGGAGCGACTCTGGTGATTTCACGCTGCAGTCAGCACGCCCTCCGGAAAAAGCAGAATCCACCCCCACAGAAGGATTGGAGTATGAATTGATCTGGTTGGGCACCGGCACCGAAGCAGATTACCTGGGCCGCGATGTAACCGGAAAGGCAGTATTGATTCAGGACATCCCACGACCCGGCACGCTTCGGCATTCGATAAGAACAGAAGATGCTCTTCAAAGAGCCTATGATCATGGCGCTGCTGCAGTCGGCATCGTGTACGGCATTTCGGACAACTTTGCGGTGTGGCAACGTATTGCTGGCAAGCCAGGATTTAATCTGGGCTACGAAGATGGAGTAAGGCTGCGAGACCTGCTCGGTACAGGACAATCCGTTACGGTATCGCTGGACTACCAGAGCGAACTTGTTAGCGGAAAAAGTGGTGATTCTGTACTCGGAACATTACCCGGTAACTCAGATGAGAACATCTTCATCCTGTCCCATATCGATGGCTATTTCGATGCGGCATCAGACAACGCCTCAGGCATGGCTGTAATGATGGGACTCATTAAACACTTCTCCGCGATACCGCAGTCACAACGACAGCGCAATCTAATTTTCATGTCTTCTCTTGGACATCACAGTGGCCCGGGTGCCCGCTGGCTTCATGATGAAGCCGATACTGCGCTTAAGGACACTGCCCTGCTAATCAACCTAGAGCACGTGGCCATCGTGCGCACTAAGTATTNGGGGTCCAAAATTACGCAAAACCAATACGATCTCACCCATGCGTTGGTGGGTGTGGGGCTCAAGTCCAATGCTTGAGATCGTGTTAGATTCTTTTCAGCGATTCAATGTGGGCGTGACAGCCGACATGGAACCCGGCGCATCMGGTGAGATGGGGAGAGTAGCTAGGGATGTACCTTCCCTACAAGTCATTACCTCACCGGAAATAAAACATACCGAACAAGATACCGCAGAATGGGTGCCCGCTGTAGGACTTGAACAGATCGCTAGGGCTTATGCCCGCATTATCGATCAGGTGAATTTATTGAACCTTGAAGCCTTACAAGCTGATGTACATTGATTGTAATTGTTTCCTCATGAATATTTTCACGAGTAGGGCCCGAATAAAATTGCAGTAGTGTATTCAAGCTAAAATCATTAATTCTTAGCACACTTTTTCGCACACTCGAAAATCGTGCTTTTAACTCATTGATTTCAAGTAGGGATCGGTCAAGCAGTCTAGTAAAAACCCCCGTATCGATGGCACGACCAACTGCGACAACAGTTAGCAACGAGCGCGCCCACAGGTGACAAACAGGCCTAAGCCTGTTTGGATTCTTGACTCACCCATAAATGGGCTCGGGCTGCGCCCAGCCTGCGGCTGTCCTAATTCGCTTTATGCGAATTGGTCCGTCCCAGCCCGCCATATCTTACTGGCTTACTATTCACAATCTTAAGCTGTTAAGTAGTGAGTGCCCCTCCTGCTCACGCAGCTGCAATGCACTCGATCTCTACACGGGTGTCTCCTCCCAAGCTGATGCCAACGGCTGTGCGGGCAGGCTTGTTTTCAGGGAAGAATTCGGCGTAAACCTCGTTCATCGCACCCCACTCGGCCATATCGACTAGAAACACCGTGCATTTCACCACTCGATCCATCGACGAGCCGAAGCGCTCGAGTGCGTCCTGAATTGATTCCAGGGTGCGCCGTGTTTCCGCCTGCACCCCTGACTCTCCGGGCCCAGCTGTTTTGCCGGCTAGAAAGATCAATCCGCCATGGCGGACACCTTCGGAATAAGGCGCACGCGGGTTCGGGTTCATGTATTCCGGTGCAGCGGGCTGCTGAACTGCTTCAGCGGCGTAGGTAGTACTGGACGCCTCGGGTTGGCAGGCAAGTAATACGGTGGAAAGGGCAGCAACCGCAATGACTCTGAACATGATGTTTCTCCTAAAGTTATTGAGTAATGAGGATAAGAATTATCTTCCAATAAGTCTATGCACTTGTTGATGTGATGGATCACAGTAATTCTCGAATAGGATAAAAAACAACGGAGAGTCAGGTTGGTTTGATTCAACGCCTGAGCCCACCTGACCCTCAGATCCTGTCCCTGGGCACCACGCACCAGCAGCCTCAGTAAGGTGGGGCTTCCTAGTGAATGCTAACTAGACAACTCTTGCTGTAGGGATTAACTTTGGCGGTATCCAGCAAAGGAGACATGGCATGAAACATCTTTACCTAAGACTATCCGTAACCGTACTTACACTTGCTCTTTGCTCAGGAACTTGGGCTCAGCAAGTGCTGCAGCCCACAGACAACTGTCGAGATTACTCTGCCTCTGACATTGTGACCTTTGCCGATGCGGTTCTGGAAATCGAGGTGCGCGAGGCATTGTCACTAGCACCACAAGATACGCTTAGCTGTGGTCAAGCCGCGCTATTAACGACGCTGGATGCTTCTGGCACAGCGGCGAGAAGGTCAGTTTCAGGGTCGCCAGAATGGGGTGAGCCCGAGCACCTATTTCATGACCTTTCTGGAATACAGAACCTCACAGGTTTAACTGACCTCGCTCTCAGGAATAGAGGCCTCTCCGACATTAGTCCGCTTGCTGGGCTTACCGAATTAATAAACCTAAACCTGCATACCAACTGGATCTCTGATCTCGGTCCATTGCGCGCCATGACGAAGCTGGTCAGGTTACGTGTCGCTGAGAACCCTTTGACTGATATCAGCCCACTGAGTGAGCTTACAGAGTTAAGAGTGCTTCGAATGCACCGTCACGGCGACTTCATCGGGGGGCAAAACCCTAGGACGCACATGGGAGCAACGGGATTACTCTTTACCAATGCCGTAACTGACATTAGCCCGCTGGCAAATCTTACCAAGCTAGTTGATCTTAATATTCATACTCAGGATATAAGTGACCTGGCACCATTGAGCGGCCTGAAATCTCTGATTGAGCTGCGACTTGCCGCAAACTCCTTCACTGATCTCAGCCCGCTGCGCGGACTCAATAACCTGCAGTATCTCGAACTTACTGGCAATGACATAAGCGACATTACTCCACTTAGCGGCCTAACAAACCTAATGCAACTTGATCTGCGCTTCAATCCTGAACTGAGCAATATTCAGGCACTTATTGAGAACCCTGGCATTGGGGCTGGAGATATTATCGAGCTAAGACATACAAATGTGTCATGCACAGACCAGAAACGGCTGTCAGAAAAAGGAGTGGAAGTGCGCACTGAATTGTTTTCTTCTTGCGCTACCGCTAACAGACAAAGATAAGCAATCTTGTTCGAACTAAAAGCGCCAGAAGATTAAATGGCTATTAGACAGAGACGGATTTTATTTTATAACCACGATTAAACATAAATAGATCGATTCTAACAGCACACTGCTTCTACTAACGCTTCTGTCACGCTCTCCACCGAGATTCCTCACATCAGTGGTTCAAATAATTGCGCAGCAATTTTTAATAAGCGCTTTAGCGTGAAGCTAGAGAGAACAAACAGGCCAAAGACTGTTTGGATTCTCTCGCCCCGAACCGCCCTCTCTTACCGACCCATCACAGAACGAAACATCTAACAATCCTAAGTTGTGGCCTTGTAAGCCCCCTTTCCAACCACATAAATTCAAATATTCGGTAAATCAATGGTGGAAAGGTGTCGTAATAGTTCTAGGGAAACCTGACACGCACGCACTTAAACTTGTTCAATGGCGACAGAATATGCATAAAAGAATTGCCACTTATCTGACAACCGGCATTGGCCTACTTACTGGCTACGTATTGTTGCGCGGCAATACTTGGCAGGGCTCAGAACAACTTCATACTACGATGGAAGCACTGGCCACTTCCCTGGCACTGATTGTCGGCGTGTTATCGTTGGTGCGTTACTATACGAGAAAGAATAACCTTTTCCTTTTTGTGGGAACCGGCTTTCTTGGAACAGCCTTCCTCGATGGCTACCATGCCGTTGTAACTTCCGCCTATTTCGAGCCCTTCATGCCATCGGACAATAATTCGCTTATTCCATGGAGTTGGGTTGCATCGCGCGCGTACTTGTCGCTCTTCATGTTCTTCAGTTACTTGGCATGGAGACGAGAAGACAACCTTGGCGTTGCCGGTCGGGTTTCTGAGCACAATGTTTACCTACTGTCGCTCGCATTCACAACCGCCAGTTTCTTGTTCTTTTTCCTAGTTCCTTTACCAAGCGCTTATTATCCGCAATACATCTTTTCCCGCCCCGAAGAATTTGTTCCTGCACTTTTTTTTGGTTTGGCCTTGGCCGGATATCTCCACAAGGGATACTGGCGCTACGACAATTTTGAACATTGGTTGGTAATATCGTTAATAGTGGGCTTCATAAGTCAGGCTGCTTTCATGTCCCTCTCCGGCACATTGTTCGATCTTGAATTCGATTCAGCACACACACTGAAGAAAGTAAGTTACGTCTGCGTACTGGTCGGACTGTTATACAATATGGCCAATGTTTATTCCAAAGCTGAGCAGGCAAGTCAGGACAAGTCCGATTTTTTGAACATAGTAAGCCACGAGTTCCGGACGCCGTTAACTGTCGTTCTTGGCTACACTCCGGTGCTAAAAAACACCAGAAGCCTACCATCAGTTAAGCACTTAATGGGAACTCTTGAACACGAGATCCTCGACCGGAACGAGATTGAAAGAAGCCTGAACACTGTGCTTGATGAGGTAGCAGGATACGCCGAAAAAATGAATTCCTCGGGTCGTCACTTGCTCAGGCTAATCAACGACATGCTCGATATCTCAAAATTCGAATCTGGAAACTTCAACCTAGAGCTTCAATCTGTTTCTATCGACGCAACGGTCGCCGCTGTGATTGATCAATTTAGTAAGGCCGCAGCTGACAAGAACCTTGATTTACAATTTGAGACCCATGGCGAATTCGTCATTGCCGATGAACTACGCTTGACTCAAATACTTATCAACCTTGTAGGAAACTCGATAAAATTTACCGACAGTGGCAGCATTAAAATCTGCACCAAATACAGTGGTGAATTCGTAGAGTGCATGGTTTCTGACACTGGTTGCGGGATCTCGGAATCTGCATGTTCTGAAGTATTTGAACGCTTCAAACAGGCAGATGAATCAGCTACCCGCAAGGCTGGCGGCACAGGCATGGGTCTCGCCATTGTCAGGCTTCTTGTCGATCTTCACGGAGGAAAAGTTAACCTCAGAAGCAAAGCTGGAGAAGGCAGTACTTTTAGTTTCACAATTCCTGCGATTGAGAACGGAGTCAGCTAGATGGCCAAAATATTATTTATTGATGACGATCAGGCTATCCGCGAACTTATTACGTTACGACTACAGATTGCCGGGCATGAAATAGATGTCGCCGAGAATGGTAAGACCGGCTCGGAAATCGCACTCTCCGGGTCCTATGACATTGTGCTAATGGACATGCATATGCCGGTAATGGGCGGGCATGAGGCAGCCACACTTTTAAGAGATCGCGGTTACACCGGCCTCATAGTAGCGCTAACTGCATCGGTCATGATCTCTGAAACCAGCCGGGCGATTGCTTCCGGTTGCAACGATATATTAGTTAAGCCTATATCTGAGGAATTTGAAGAGCAAGTAGCAGCTCTCATCGAAAGCCACGTTCGCTCCTGAGTAGATATTCCCAGCCAGCGTTACGGCTGTTCAATATCCAGATTGAAATTAACGTTGGCCGAATGAAATACCATGACAACAGACAATGAAAAACAACTGAACGAGCTAGCCAAACTCCGAGAGAAGTTTGCCAAGAGCTTGGATGGCCGCATTGAAGAAATCGCATCCCTGTCACAAAAGATAAGTGACAATCCAAATCAACGCGAAGCTAGCCTGCTGCAAACGAGCCTGCGCTCATCGGCCCATAAGTTGTCAGGGTCAGCTGGCTCCTACGGTTTCCCCGAGGTGTCGAGAATATGCAAGCAGATTGATATTTTTACCCAAGGATGCGAAGAGCTTATCGAACGATCAGCGACAGAGCGTCTCGATATCCTGAAAAGCCTCGTCGCACAATTGAGGAAAGCAAAGGAATTTACACAGTAGGTTACCTGTTAGACACGCAATTACTTTTTACAATAGGTGTAAACTATTTCTATGAATAACAAAGAATTTGATCCTGAAGCCCAAATACTGGTGATAGATGACGACCCAGATATATGCGCGTTGGTGCAACTAACATTGCAACATGAAGGGCATAAGGTATTAACAGCACTAACCGACTTGGAAGGCTTACAGGCATTTAATGAAAATATCGATACGATCAAACTTGTGCTGTTAGATATTGCCTTGCCGGGGGTCAGCGGTGTCGACGTACTTGAGAAACTACTGAAAATAGACTCTTCAATTCCGGTAATTTTTATGAGCGCCTACATAGAAGACAAAGCGGAGGCTTCGAGCTTTGGCGCTATTGATGCTATCACTAAGCCGTTCGATTTGGAGGACCTTAAGCGACAAGTCTCCGCCGCATTAACTGCATAGAAGGGATAAAGGAAAAAAACACTGCTTAGGCGCTTCCGCTCCGAACCACCATCTCTTGTCGACACATCCCATAGTTTTAAACTATAAGTTTGTGAGCGCTTACCAACCTGCATGCCCGGCGGTTATAGATGTATTCGCCTGCCTTGCGCTCCAGTCAGTTCAATGGGCCCAGCGGCGATGCTTCGCAGCTAGAGCGCTGTATCGTCCACATGGCGTGGCCAATTTTCCACTCGCCGTCAATTTTTATCAGATTAAGTACATCAATTCCGCAATGGGAGAATTCGCCGTCAATATGAAAATCATAAGGTGCCCAGAATACAGCCAGCATATCCGATACCAGCAACTCCTCGCCCCAATAACGCTCGGTAAGCTGATTGCCGGCACTAAAATTCTCCGCAGTGAACCAGTTTCTCTGCACGAACTCGTACTCTCCAACTACCTCTTCTCTAATATTCAATATTTGCGCACCTTCAACTTCAAGGCTTGCTAGCAGTTCACCGTTGCCTGTATTAATGCTTTCAAAGAAGCGATCTATCAGTTGTTTTACARCAGCATACTCCGGGTGTGATTGCTGAGCATTGCTAARCTGACTGGTGATTAGCAATAARCTTATGCTAAGTATTTTCCCATAGGTTTTCAGAATAACTTGGCAATATTTCATATCGAGTTCTCATCACTTTTCATTCAAGTATGGGACTTATCCGGCCTTTATAGGCTGTATGACAAGACAAACAGGCTGTCAGCATTTCTTGTGTACTGGCTAAAAGTTCTGCCTCGGTGGCGACGAGGCCCGTTTCTTGAAGACCAAGTGAAAGTGAATGGACAACTTGGTCAAATTGCGCAAACTGCGCAATCTTCTCCCCTAACTCTTCGGCAATAAGAATTCTCTGATAAGCTGGGATCTCTGGGTGCTGAGCAATTTTTCCCGCAGCCTGAACCAATTGTTCTCGATCACCCACGAGCAGCGCATCGACAATTTGAGCAAAGTTATGCCCTAGTCCCTGCATAATATTTTTCAAATTGTCTTCTGCCGCGCCAACGGGGACAGCTAGACAGACCAAAGTAATAAAAAAGACGATTTTTCGCATTAACGCATACCTCCTACTTACCTACACAAAACAACACTATTTCATCCGACAAATTTATTATGCACATTAGCGAACGAATTGGGAAACGGATGACCAGCGACAAATAGAGAAATTCTCTGTCTCGAATGAGATTCGGCGCCGTATCCGCAGCAGATTGGCGCCAGCAAGAGGCTGGAAACGCCCTCCTTCGAATATTTCACTCTGATTACCAAATCGTCACATTGTCATCGTTTTGTAATATATATGACTTACAGTGCCCAGTATCGATTCACTAGATCAGATACCCACAAAAGCGAGACTTTGGAGATCGCCCATGAAAACAGTAATACCCCCCTTCAGAATCAGGCACTTTGTGCTAGCAGCACTACTATTATTGGGACTATCGTCCGGTGTGCTCGCTGCAGATCAAGAGCTACTAGATGTCTTATTGGCCAATGGAGCCATTACCCAAGAGCAATACGATACTCTGCTGGGTCGCGACGCGCTTAGCAGCGAGGATATCCTGGCGCAGCCAGCTGCTAGCCGCGAGATCGAGGAGGCTGTCGCCAGCGAAGTCGCTAGCCAGATCGACGAGAAATTCCCAGTAACGGCTGAACACGTAGGCAGCGGATTTCGCTTCGCAACCCGTGATGGTAACTGGCGAACTGACTTGCAGTGGCGGGCCCAAACGCGCTTCACGACTCCCTATCGCTCCGATCCCCGCCAAATATCTTCGTTCAATGCTGGAAATCAATCCAACTTTGAGGCCCGTCGCCTACGTATGAAGATCGGTGGTCACGGCTTTCAGCCCTGGCTGCAATACTATTTCGAGGTTGACCTCCAGCCTTCTAGAGATGTGGATGACAGTAGCTCCGCATCCAGCACCAGAGTGATTGACTGGCGCATAGATATCGCCAAGTGGGACTGGGGTGGTATTCGCCTCGGTCAGTGGAAAGTAGACCTCAATCGGGAACGAGTCGACTCTTCAGGTCGCCAGCAGTTCGTGGAGCGGTCAATAGCCAACCGTGTATTCACCATTGACCGGCAAGTGGGTGTTCAACTAAGAGGACACCTGTTTAAAGAAACCCCTGCCGACATGCGTTACTTTGCAGGAGTCTTTAACGGCGAGGGTAAGGGCGTTAACAATACCGACGACAATATGATGTACATGGCTCGTCTGCAGTGGAATTTTCTCGGCCGCGACCTTTCTTTCAGGCAGACAGACGTCGAATATACCGAACTTCCCACTGGCAGCTTTGCGCTAGCAGGAGCAACAACCACCGGCGCTTGCACTCGATGGTCATCATCGGGCTGTGGAAACCTTGACGGCTTTGAGAAACCGGCTGATGCAGCACCTGATCAGTACGAAATCGATCAGTTTGTCCAGGAATTTGCATTCAAGTATCGCGGGTTTTCTGCACAGCAAGAGCATCATGTTAAAAAGATTCGCGATACTGTCACCGGCATCCGGAGTGAGCTGACAGGCGGATACGTGCAGGCTGGATATTTCTTTCATCATCTGTTCCCTGCCGTGCCAGCGCCGCTTGAATTTGCAGCACGCTATGCTTACGTTGACGAGCCCAACGCCAGCAATCTTACTTTTGATAATGCGCGAGAAGAGCTAACGCTTGGCGCTAACTGGTTTTTCAATGGTCACAATAACAAACTGACGATTGACTACTCGCGATTGAAACTCGACGACAACCTGCTGAGCAGGAATGAATCTGAAAACCGGCTACGTTTTCAATGGGACGTTTCGTTCTAACAGGTATCCTTAAGAAAATAAAACTGAGGTCAGGATAGCTTGCCAATAGGCATGGCATCTCTCCTGAGCTCAGTTTCTTGTGTAGGTAATTCAGGGATAAGGTGAAATCATTCTGCCCCCTGCTTGTTAATCCCACTAATTGTTAACCCCTCTAATTGCTAGCCCGCCTGATTGTTATTGAGATAAAGCAATAAATGATGCATCAGGCCTCGACAAACCAGCGGATTCGAGCTTGAATTGCACCCTTACTGGGGCTCATGGCTGTTGTCAGCGATAAACAAAGCGCACAGGCCCAGAACGACTAAAGGATCTTGGAGGATCACTCAATGAGCAACAATTCCGATAAGCTTCAAGGAAGACGCAAATTCTTGGCCGGCGTAGGCCTGGCAGCGGCTACAGCCACTGTAGCCTCTACCGCACAAGCCGCAAGTAATAACAAAAGCGCAAACAATGGTTTTACACCGACTCGTCACGATGAAGATGCTTGGTTGGATGCGAATTCCGCTGGCCACAGGGTCTTTATCGATACATCCACCTCATCAGGCGGTATTACTGCTCTGAACTACGCCAGCAATATAATGTTTGGGCATACCGAGGGCTATGACGACACAGTAGAATCGGATATCGCTACTGTAATCTGCTTTCGCCATGGTTCCACTCCATTAGGCTACGACGATGCCATGTGGGCAAAGTACGGTGCGCAATTCAGCCAAATGCTGAACCTCAAGGATCGAAACACCGATGGGCCATTCAGAATTAACCCTATGAATCAGAACGAACAGGATCTTGGGCAACGCAGTAACACCATTGACTCCTTAATTGCTCGCGGTGTCAGCTATGCTATTTGCAGAAGAGCGACAATAGCTTTCTCCCGCAGACTCGCAAGCACAACCGGTGGTGACGCTGGGACAATCTTTGATGAGTTGATCACAAACAATATCCCCAACAGCCGGTACGTAGCTGCAGGGGTGCTAGCGGCAACACGCAGCCAGGAATACGGTTACAGCCTGCTGTACTCAGCCTAAACCTGCGCCCTGAATAGTTGTACGTTTTGCGCGCATCAAAAAACGCCAGTATCGACTCTTCGACACTGGCGTTTTTTTACGAGCTGATTTCCTTAGAAGTCTCGCCTGACTCAGAGGTTCCGATAGTACTCACGGATCGGTTCAAACGGACCAAATAGGTGCTGATCGTGGGGAAAATTATCCCCATAGGGTGGATAAGGACTGTCAACAGGCTTCCTAGTGATGTCAGGGAAATCCACCTCAAGGTTGGCTCTCTGAGGTCGCTCATGGGAGTTCATGTAAGCAGCCACATCATAGGCCTCATCATCACTTAGATCTGGCTGGCCTAGCGGCATTCTTGCCTTGATAAAACGGGCGGCTGTCAAAATTCGTGTCATACCTGCCCCGTTATTAAAGCTATCGTTTCCCCACAGTGGTGGAAACAGATAGCCGTCTACGATGTCCGTAGTCTGCAATAAGCCTTCACCGTTTTCCCCATGACACACCTGACATCTCTCACGGAATACTTCCCCGCCTGCTTCAGTACTCGCCCTGCGATTTGGCTCCATGAATGCCGGAGGCTCATCAAGAGCGCGCTTGCTGTCACCCAGCAATGCATATTGTTGAGCAAGCCCTTTGATATACATTTCCATGGATAGCATCTCGATGCTATCGCGCGCCAGCTCCCTGCCGTTCATGCTACGGGTCATGCAACCGTTAATGCGATCGCGCAAATCACTTTCTACGCCATCCCTGCCTGAAAATCTTGGATACTTGGTGTCGGCTAACAAGAGAGAGAGCGTACCCGGCTCGGTTCCAGTGTCGAGGTGACAGGAGGCACAATCGAGATTGGTGCCAGAGAATCGCATGGATGGATCTTCATGATTTGGGCCCATGGTCGATGAAGTTTCGCGAATCAATTGCCGACCATACTCAATGCTGGGCTCTGCGTTTACTGGTCCCGTCGAAACTTGACCTGAATACAGAGACAACGCCGCTAGGATAACTAGCACACCGAGTACGCCACTGCCGACTATCGCCGCTATCAGGCCAATACCTTTTTGAGTAGAAATTAATCCAATCTGATTCATTGTGTTCTCACTGCTGGCTTTGTTTGACTGTCACTTTCACTTTTGTTTTTACTTTTTCTTTCAGTACCAATCTCACTTTCTCCGCCCTGCTGCCCAACTCCAATACTTTTTTCATACATCGACAACTGCTGAAGGAAAGCATGCTTAGGCTGCTCAATACGTGCGCGAAACTCTGGCCGAATTATAGTCAGCACGGTGAACAGCGCCCCAAGAAAGAGTGTGGAGAAAACAATCAAATTACTAATCATCGAGCGCAATCCCCCGCCTAATTCCTGACTCATCAGCTTGAGTTAATAATTCATTTCCTTGATACAGAGAGCGCACATAGTGCACAGCTGCAGACATTTCTTGCTCACTCAATCTATCTGTCCATGGGGCCATGGATGTTCCCGGCACCCCTTCGCGCAAGGCGCGCATGGCGGCCTCTTCGCTCAATCTCTCGCGAATAAAATCTGTTGGCATTACCGGGATAGGCAACTTATCTACCGCAAAGCCATTCCCATCGCCGCTGCCTCCATGACACTCGGCACAATGAGCGGAATATACCTGCTGTCCACTACTTAATTGCGCAGCTGTTGATTGCAAGTTAGTCGAATCTGAATCTACCTGACTAAAATTCTGCACAACATCCGCTAAGCCGCTCAGCTGCGCAATAGACAAATCACGCCACGCCGGCATAGAGGTGCCGTGTACACCATTCCATAAAATATCCGCAAGCAGATCGCGGCGATACCGATGCTCTGAAAAATTTGTAGGCGGAGGCTGCAGCCATGCAGAAGCGGGACCATCACCTAGTCCCTGCGTGCCATGACAGCCACTGCAATTATCGAGAAAGAGTTGTTCACCGGAAACATTAGCTGCGAAATCCGCAAGCGTGGGTGCTGACCCGCGCGGCCTAGTGCGAGCAGGATGTGCATTGAGCACTTCGGCGTTCAATGACATCAAGAGTTGCGCATCATCGGTAAGTGACCTTGCGCGCTCATCACCTTCCGGCCAGGCTAATTCACGCTCTCTGCCTAGCGTTTCGATATAGGCCAGCAAATCGAGGGCTTCACGATTTGGCTTGTCGGCAGAGCCATCGAATAGTTCTGGGTAGCCCGGCATAACAGACTGGGGAACTACGGCTCTCGGCGCGAACAGGTGAACAAGATGCCATTGCCTGGTTCGAGTTCCAGATGCACGAGCAAGGTCGGGCCCGATGCGCCGAGTGCCTAGCATATGTGGCGTATCCAACCTTCCTTCCCAAGCTAGACTAGGTGCACCGAAGCGCTGCATATCGCTTTCTGTAAATCGCACTTGCTGCGTGTGACAGTAAGAACAACCCTCACGGGCATAGATTACTCGGCCTCTAGCCTCGGCTGGTGAGAGTCGTAAAGGTGCTGCAGGCGCTAGAAGTGCAGTCTCATCATTCAGAGACTGTAACGGTAGGACGCCGAGTACGGTGACAGAAAGAACGAAGAAACCAACTCCCCCTAAAAAGGCCGCGGCGTACGACATACTTAACGCTGACGACGGCTTAGAAGTTACGGCACTGTCCATGCCTTCATTCTTGAAGTGCCGTTCACCACTAGCAATGGCGTCCATCTGATCAGCCGTGACAGTGCTTGTCTTGCTAACTAACAGGCCATAGAACAATAAACAAAAGCCAGCAGTGATCGGTATTGCCGACAAGCTGCGGACAGCCCAGTAAGGTGCCGATGCCCGCACTGATTCGATCCACGGTGTCGGGCCCTGCCATAGTTCTCCCTGTACATAGCCAGCAAGGCTGAGGTCCACCACCATCAACGTAATTCCAATTGTTAATAGATAATAAGACCATTCGAGAATTTTGTTATCGATGCTAAAGCCAGGCAGGCGTTGCCACGCATGAACGATGCCCGCAATACTAGCAAAGGTCGCAAAACCCAACATTGCTAGGTGGGAATGGCCGATGATGTAATCGGTAAAATGCACCAGGCTGCTAAATGTCATATTCGCCTGCCAAGAGCCTTGCAGGCTCACAACAAGATAGAAGACGATGGCCATGGAAGCGAAGCGCAGCACAACATTCTTTGGAATTAAGCCAAAGCCACGCTGCGAAAGCATCAGGTTCGACACGACGATAATTACCACCACTGCTAACAGAAACGAAGCAACGATAGCGGTGAGTTGAGCMGCCATTGGAATCGCGGAATAGATGTAGTGGTGAATGCCGTTCARYGGATAGAGAAARAACAAACCCCAGAAACCGAGCATGGATAGGAAGTGGCTGTAAATTGGTTTCCCAGTATTGGCCGGAATAACATAGTACAAAATAGCCAGYGCCATTGGTGTTACGAACAAGCCAACGGCATCGTGGATCCACAAGCCACTAAAGGCCGCACCTGCTGCGCCTGGAACCAGTTCAGGCACGATGTTACCCATGGGAAAAGACAACAGTGTAAAGACCAGCCCGCCGATGATATACCAGCTGGAAACATACAAATTTTCAAACCCACGCTTAAAGAAACCGGGCAAAAACTGCACTGCAGCAAGAACAAACGCAATAACCACAACCACATCTACAGGCAAAGGGAACTCAGCCCATTCCAGCGGCTGACTGTACCCACTAAGCACTAGTACCCAGCCTGGAATCATCATCGCGAAATTCCACAGAGCGAACAAGACGATACCTAAGACTCTGCTGGTGACAGGCCTGCCACTGAGCACAGGAACTGCATGGTACATAAATGCTATGAATGCATTGCCTAGCCATCCAAACATGATGCCCTGAGTATGGGCATAGCGCAGTCGACCCCAGGAAGGAAAAGCGGCCATGGAGTCGGGGAACACAAACTGCAATGACACAAGAATACCGAAGCATACCGCCAACAAGAGTGTGGCAAAGGCAGCTAGGGAGTGCGCCCTAACCAGCAGGCTTTCTATCTGTGGATTGAATTCGCTATTGGGCTCAATGGGAGATTGGTTTTTCATACTACTCAGCACTTAAATTTGTGATTCTTATGTGGCAACTCGGGAGCGAACTGCGCCCGTACTATACCTTCTATGCCGGCCCACGGCAGCCCTACACACAGTAGTTGCCAAATTCAGTTGCCAAATTCGGCTGTATCTTGCACATCCAAGCGTATTGTCTACAGGTTTGGAAAATACTAAACCTAGCGGGGTTTGATAAGCTTTTAGCTCGATTGTAAGGGTAATTGTGCACTTTTAGTGATCGAGATCAGCAAAAAATGGGTGTGTTATCAGCTCAAACCCGTAATATAGGCCCGTAGTTTGGGGCTCTGGGAGCTATCCTCCCTGTTACAACTTATTGCCTCTCTCAAGCCTATATCTGGGTAAACTAGCATTTACATAGAGTTATCGGCGCCATACCTAGCGATAAGTAATTAGAGCAAGGTGGCACTGATTAGCAGCAATGAAAGTGAATACCTAATTAAAAATCAAAACAAAAGCAATTTGAGTTGGAGAAAGATATGTCAAAATTAGCAACAACATTGGGCCTCATAACAGCCGGACTACTGGCATCCAGCCAAGTCGCAGCGCAATCTGATACAGCGACAATTGAAAAGGCTTTGTCACCATTGCCTATGGATCTGCGCGCAGATGCCACCGTATATAAATACGATGACAGCGGAAATCGTGTCACGCTGAAAGTTGGCACAAACCATGTTGAGTGCCAGCCAACTAACGAAGCGGGCTTCACCCGCTGCGGGCCTGTTTCACAGCGTGCCCGTCGTGACCTGCAAGCCAAATTATCAGCGGATGGTCTTGAAGGTGATGATTTGCAAATGGCCATGCAGAAAGCGCAAGACGAAGGAACGATTCCTGCTCGAAAGTTTGGGTCGATAGCCTATCGTAGATTTGACACTCCTGACCGTATTCAGTACTTGATGGTTATCTCTCTACCAAACGCGAGCGCCGAAGAACTTGGTATGCCAACTGGTGGTCAGCGTGATAACGCTCTCGCAGGTAAGGGAACACCATGGATGATGCGCCCTGGCACTTCCGGAGCACACTTAATGATTCCTATTAATGGAACCGAGTATTCCAATACAGGAAAATAATCCTATAAGTGGAAACTGCCTTGATGGCTGGTAGGGTGAGGCCCATTATTAGCCTGCCGCCATCTGCACATTCCACCATGCCGAGGTAGGCTGGTGGAATCCAATCCAAGGTCAGGCGGCCGGCTTGCCCCATCGCTACCCGCCTAGACTTGTCACAAAATGTAGAGTCAGCAGGTAAACCAATGAAAGCCAATAGAACTCTGTTCGTCCTCATCCTTACTGTGTTCAGTGTGTGTTTTTCCTTGAACTCAACCGCGCAAACTAAAATTTCCTATGGTCAAGACCCGATGCAATACGGGGAGCTGTACCTGCCTGCCGGCGACGGGCCATTCCCAGTGGTTACTTTTCTACATGCCGGGTGCTGGCGCTCCAGCGAAGGCATGATGAATAGCTACCGCGCCATGTCCAAGGCGATGACCGAGCACGGCATTGCCGCATGGAATATGCAGTATCGAGGCGCCACTAGCCCCGGTGGTGGTTGGCCCGGCACCTGGCGAGACATCGGCAATGGCTTTGATGCACTCCAAAAAATTGCTGAGAGCAATCCAATAGATCTGCAACAGGCGATAGTGGTTGGACATTCGTCCGGCGGGCATTACGGCGCCTGGTTAGCAATGCGTTCTCAGCTGCCGCCAGATAGTGAGATTTACGTTGAGCCTAAAGTGAATCCCATGGCGCTGATAATGGCTGATGCTTATATCAATCCGCTGGTAATCGACTCAATCGGTGATAACGGAGAGATTTACTGTGGCGAGCCCTTGCTGGAAAAATTAGTTGGCGGCCCGATTAAAGACAATATCGATAATTTCTTACAGATTTCTCCCTTGAAGTGGTTACCATGGGGAATTCCGCAGGATTTTGTGGTGAGCACCTACCGCTATCCAGTGTCTTTACCGCGGGTACTGGCTCAGGGTAAGACTTCCATGCGCACAGTGCCGGACTATCCCGCACTTGCCGTGCTCGCCGGTGATGAAGTTAACGTACGCTTGATCAGTAATGAAGGCCATGGTGACTTCGTGCGAGAAGGATCACGCGGCTATGATGCCACGATTTCCGCCGTGCTTCGTTTGCTGGGTAAGGCGAGCGAGTAGCTGATACCGAGAGCTAAGCCCGAGGACGCCAAACAAGCTGAAAGCTGGCTGGGTTGTTCTGTCCCTGGGCAGCTTTCTCTTCCCAATCTGAACGCTAATACGCTTGATGCTCTGAACTGACTAATCCGTTTAAGAAAAAATAATTTAATCACTCTGACTCAAGAAATTAAAATCCTGCCCCTTTCGCAGTAAATTCAAATTCATATAGCGCAAGCTCAGCGAGCGTACGCTCCTCGATAAGTAGCTCCGATTCTAGCACTAGCTCGCCTTTTATCTCCGACAGCTCGCGCATATCAGCCAGTAATTGAAGCCGCTGTGCCGGGGTCGTTTCATCCAGAATGATGATAGATTCTATTTCTAAGACGTCGGAATCGATGCGATGAATTGCCTCTGTGTTGGCCTCCGCTCTCGAGGCAATAGCACTCAAATTACTGCGTAAACTATAAAGCTCTGCACCCAGTCTGAATGCATCCAAAAAAACCGGCTCCAGATTACTGCTGCAAACACCACTGTAGTAGCCGCCCGACTCGCCAAGCTGAAAGCCCCTTAGTGGCTGACAATACTCGATCGAGCCCTGTTCACGCCCTGCCTGCCACGCCTGGAAATCTGGCGTGATACTGTGATCCGCACAGGCTCGACGATAATCGCCAAATCTATCGCTGCTGCGGCCATCGGCACCATCCTCATAGCCCACTGCCGTCCAATCGGAATACCTACACTCTTCTTCACTCATCGCTGCACAAGCAGACAGCATGACTCCAATAAGAGCTAATACTACGAGACGTTGGCTTATCATAATTTTCCTTAGTAGGCACAGTCGAATTCAGATGTAGATAATAATCGAGTCCGCATAAATTTAATAATGCTAAAAATATGGTGAATGCGCCAAATCAACGATTCTAGAGCGCATTTTATAGCACGTTTTATACTTATTGATTCTGTAAAGGAAGCAGTCGCCGTGCCGGCGAATCGACTAGCTGCGCCCCTTAGCTCGCTGCCGTATAGAAACAGGAGACGCGCCGTCGCAAATCACCTATGATCCAAATCAGTTTGATTCTGTGGAGACGAGTAAGTGAAAGCACTCAAAATCGTATTACAGGTAATGGGTTTCGTTGTTCTGATTGCTACTGTTGCAATCGGCACGCTACGCATTCAACGCAGTAGTGCCGACGGCGCAACAGTGGTTTTCCCCGGCGGCGAGATGATTGCAGGAGAATTGCACACCGGCCCTGAGCCAGACTGGAGCTTCACTGACGATATCTTCACTATCGAGCTACAGCTTAACGACCCGATGGCCACACGACGCATTTTCATCCTAGAGAGTGAAGGCAAGATATACGTTGTCTCTGGCTACATGAAATCCTTCCTAGGAAAAATCTGGAAAGAATGGGCATTCGATGCAGACGAAGGTAACGACGAAGGCGTGCTGCGCGTTAACAATGTCCGCTATCCCAGACAACTAGTGCGGATTAAAGAGGGCGATGTACTGAATGGCATATCTGCCAAGTTGCTCGCCAAATATAACGGCGTAGCCACACCCGTTTCAGTTGCAGCCATCGCCACAGCTAGAGCAGATATCGAAGACGGCAATAGCTGGATCTTCGAACTTGCGCCACGCTAATCGAAAGGAGACAAACCATGACTCTACGAAATTACCTTATACTTTGCGCCACAGGCTCATTGCTTAGCGTGCTGGTCCTTTTACTTGTGCCCGGCGTCGGGGAAACCATTGAGGGCTTACTAATTGCCTTTCTTTCCAGCAATGCTACTTAATTCATTTAGAACGAAAAATTCCGCTCACTAAGCGGGATTTTTCGCATGTA
>JAESUT010000018.1 GCA_016762995.1 Gammaproteobacteria bacterium
CCGGTAGCCGCATCGAGAGCAAAAAGACGCGCATCTAACGTGGCCACATAGACTTTGTCATCTAACAAGGCGACACCGCGATTGATTCGCGGAAAACCAATATTTAAAACGTCGTTAGTGATGTCCGGCACGAAATGCCACAACACTCTACCCGTGCGCGTATCCAGTGCCGTCACGCTGCTAGGCGATTCTGTTATATACATGACATTACCCGCCACAAGGGGTGTCGTTTCTTGCAAGGCCGCCCCGTTTATTCCTGTAGGCTGCATCTGGTAGGCCCACATAACTTTGAGCTGATCCACATTCACAGTATTGATCTGGCTCAGCGGAGAAAACCGCTGCGACTTGTATCCGCCGGAATAGGAAAGCCAATCGGCACCATTTGCCTCATCAGCGAGAAGTGCCTCGAAAGGCGTGTCGGCCAGAACAGAACTACATCCTAAACAGAGGAAAAAGAATGCGGGGAACAACTTGGTTTTTGACAATGCCGTTAACTTCATTTAATTCTTCTCCAATCTTTATTTCTGACTCATGAGGTAGGACACCACATCGTCTACCTGTTTCTCGTCTAACACAGAGTTGTATCCCGGCATAAGAGAATGCCCTTGTACTTTCTCGTAACTAATCAGGTCGGATTTTTCAAACGAATATATCTCGCCTGCCATATCGCGCATCTGCACGGTAAATGCGTCTTCGTTGATACGCATACCCTCAAAGCTCCCATACTCTGAGACGATTCGCACAGTCAGAAAGGCCTTCAGCGAACCACGAAAGCGATCCACCAAACGCGGCTGATCTGCCTCAGGGCTGATTACCGAAAGACGAAGGTAGGCTGCATTGCGCCGCTGTCCTACCTTGCTGAGCTCGGGGCCAATGCCGTTACCTACGCCATTTAAAATATGGCAGCTAGAGCAATTGCCGRTRCYGCTATACACCTGTGCTCCTGCGACAGCATCGCCCGGCATTTCTTCCGGGGGCAGTTCACCTAAGCTGCGAACATAGGCCGCCACATCAGGCCCATCCTGRCCACGYAATTGCCGCGAGCCTGGCATACCTGTTCCAGGGATGCCGCCTACWATCAATGAAACGAGAGCGGCGTCATCCGGGGCGTGAACGAGATTAGGGCGCGTGAGACTCGGGCCCTCRGAGCCTTCRCCCAACATACCGTGGCATCGGGCGCAGAGAGTTTGAAAGAGTTGCTGYCCATTTTCCAARTCCTGCGCAGAGACCWRCCCAGCTGAAAGTGACAAAAACCCTGATACGAAGAGCACAGAGAACCCATTAAGGGTTTTTTTGAGGAGCACGTAGAACCTCCCAATATTTTTATTGATAGACAATTGAACGAATCCGCCCAAAGTACACTAGAAACCTCCCATGAGCCATGCTTATACCGCTACTGCGGCCATATTTAGAGGCCACTAATTATCGCCTACAAGACCTACAGCCAACGACGCGCTAAAAACAAGATAGAGCCGGGACGTGCATCGCAATCTGAATTACAATTGGCAAGACAATGCGTTCGTGCAGGCGTATTCTCAGCTCAGTGTAAAGCTCAAATGCAGGTTTCGCCTTGTAGAGTCGCCATCAACTAAACTGTTTTTACGAGAAAGAGAGAGTCATGACCCCCACCAAGCCCATCTACATCTCCTACGCAGGTCCCTCTCTGCTAGAAACACCTTTGTTGAATAAAGGCTCGGCTTTCTCCGGTAGGGAGCGTCTCAACTTTAACCTGATCGGACTCTTGCCTCCACGCTATGAGAATATCGAAGAACAGGTAAAACGCGCTTACATGCAGTACAAAAGCTTCGATGAACCAATCAACAAACACATCTACCTGCGTGCCGTGCAAGACAACAATGAAACCCTGTTCTACCGATTGCTGAATGAGCATCTTGTCGAGATGCTGCCAATCATCTACACGCCCACCGTCGGCGAAGCTTGCGAACACTTCTCTGATATCTACCGCAGCGCCCGCGGCATTATTGCATCCTATGAAGAGCGGCAGTTTATGGATGAGATATTGCACAGTGTCACCAAGGATAGGGTCAAGGTAATAGTGGTGACTGATGGCGAGCGCGTGCTTGGACTAGGCGATCAGGGCGTTGGCGGCATGGGTATCGCCATTGGAAAATTATCTATCTATACCGCTTGCGGGGGAATCAGCCCGGCCTATACGCTACCTGTGGCCTTAGATGTAGGAACCAACAATCAAACACTATTGGACGACCCTTACTACATGGGCATGCGCCATCCGCGCATAGGCAAAGCTGAGTATGATGCCTTCGTTGATGACTTTATCAATGCCGCTCAGAAACGCTGGCCTGGTGTACTGATTCAGTTTGAAGATTTCGCACAACCGAATGCCATGCCAATATTACAGCGGCATCGCGAACACATTTGCTGTTTTAACGACGACATTCAGGGCACCGCAGCGGTGACTCTGGGAACCTTGCTCTCCGCGTGCCGAAAGAAAGGCGAAGCACTCTGCGATCAGCAAATAGTGTTCGTAGGCTCTGGCTCAGCAGGTTGCGGCATAGCAGAACTTATTATCAACGCGATGGTTATCGAAGGTCTCACCGATGCTCAAGCACGCGCTAGGGTCTTCATGGTCGACCGCTTCGGCCTGCTTACAGAGGGAATGACCGACTTGCTCGACTTTCAAGAGCGTTTGGTACAACCTTCATCGGCTCTTAAAGAATGGAAACTTACCTCAGATAATGGCTATGCCAGCCTTATTGATGTAATTAGCAATACTGCCGCAAGCATACTTATCGGTGTCTCCGGCAAACCTGGCTTGTTCACCGAGGAAGTGATTCGCCAGATGCTCAGCAGTTGTCCTCGCCCAATTATCCTGCCGCTAAGCAACCCATCTCAGCATGTCGAAGCACACCCCCAAGACGTGGTGACGTGGACTGACGGCAAAGCCATTGTTGCTACCGGCAGTCCATTCGAGGCCGTTGAATACAACGGCGAGCATCTCGAAATATCACAATGTAACAACAGTTATGTTTTCCCAGGCGTTGGCCTCGGCGTCATTGCCTGTAAAGCTAGGCTAGTAAGTGACGAGATGTTAATGGTCGCCAGCACGACTCTAGCCGAACTGTCACCGGGAATGGAAGATCAATCCAGCGCGGTACTTCCTCCGCTGACAGCGCTGCCACAGATCAGTCGTAAGATTGCATTTGCGGTCGCCAAGACAGCTATCTCGCAGGATCTTGCACGTGAGATGACTGACGATGAGCTGCTTGCCGCTATCGAGCGCAACTTCTGGACCCCCGTTTATAGGGAATATCGCAGAATAGCTTAGTGCCACAGAGACTTTCTTTACCAGCAAGCTCCACTAGTCTCGCGACACACCAGAAAACTTTGATCAGCCCCCTCACCACACTCGAACTATCGGCTGCGACTACAGCGTCAACAACTTCGATAGAAGTCGCGGCCATGTCGCGCGCGGCTATACCTTAACGGCGGCGGTTTAACCTTTGCCGCAAGCTCTAATACTCAATATCAATTTGCGTGGCTTCGAGAAGTAATCCTGCCGCGTCATTTCCTGCTCAATCAACGACGGTATTGAAGCAGATAACTGATGCATATCAATTCGTAGTTTTGGCTTTCGTGTACGTTTAGCAACTCATCTTTATCATTTTATTTCAGTTTATATGCGTTTCCGATAGTGTGTTTTCCCCATTAACTGCCGCGAGGTTTTCCATGAAGAAGTACCCATTCAAAACCATCAATACAGCCATTTTCCTAGCACTCTCTTTCCCTGCTGCAGCGCTAAGCCATGAGGCTGGAGATTTTATTCTTCGGGTTGGCGCAATTTCCGTTGCTCCGAATGAAAGTAGTAGCGTGATTAGCACTGTTAACACCGGCGCTCTGTCTAGTACCAAGGTTGGAGTGGGAAACAGCACTCAGGTTGGCTTAAACTTTGTCTATATGCTTACCGACAACATCGGCGCTGAAGTTCTAGCAGCCACCCCATTTGAACACGACCTTACGGCTATAGGTCTCGACCAGTACGGCTTTGCTACCAGAAACATAGGTACTGCCGATCAGCTACCTCCGACGCTGACCTTCAATTATTTCTTAGGAAACGCCAACTCGACTATCCGGCCCTATATAGGCCTAGGCGTTAACTACACAACCTTCTTCGAGAAGTCCCTCTCAAGTCAGGCGCGCAGTGAGCTAGGCGCCAGTAGCCTGGACCTAGATGACTCCTTTGGTATCGCCTATCGAGCAGGAATAGATTGGAGTCTAGGTGATAACTGGATGCTGAACGCATCAATATGGAAGATCGATATTAGCACCGATGCAAGCTTCAACTCAGCACTCGGAAAAGTGACCGCTGATGTAGATATAGACCCGTGGGTGACTATGATCTCGCTAGGCTATCGCTTCTAGTCACAGCTGTTGATAGCGGCGGGCCGCTATCAACAGCTAAACAAGAGTGCGGGGCTATATTACTGAACTCCTATAGCCCCCCCTCTCAGACTATCAATGGCTTCTTACCGCCTTTTTCGCGCAGCCAATTTGCCGACTTGAATACGGGCTCTCGAGAAATTAACCATCGCTGAAACCGATACTTTCTTGGAAAGTCGATCAATACCATCCCTATCAGGATTGTTAGCAATCCCTGCCCCGGTAAAACGAGCATAGCGATTCCCAGCAGCATTACCGCAACTCCAAACAAATTCTTAACAATGAATACTACTATTTTGAGAGACGGATGCGCACTGCTCGATACGAGCGAGACACGCCTAGGTTTAGAAAAGTAGTCAGCCGGAATTCTGAGCACTACCCAGGGAATGATAATTAGCGTTGCTAGAAAACTAACCACCGATACAATGCCCAGAATCAGTAGTACGTTTTCATTTTCCTGAATATACGACAGCATGACGTAGCCCAGCCAGACTAGAGTGATAAAGCAGCAATCCAACTGTATCACACTCGCACAGCGGCACGGGGAACGAGGAACGAGCCTTCTAAGGCTGTTGTTGAAGGCTTACTATTAGCCCATACTGGTTATCCCATGTCACCTTCCAGCTTCTCAACAGATGCCCTTAACTATCTGGCTCACAGAAGAGTTTCCTATTTCCTCAAAGTAGTCTTGGCTTTTGGTGTCGGCCTATTGGTTTTGCAGGCTCGCTATCAGGCAGCACTAGAAGTTGCCATCATTCTTTGTATCACTTTCCTCCCTCTTCTTCTAGGCCAACGCTTTCAGGTAAAAATCCCTCATGAGTTCGAATCTCTCGCGGTGATCTTTGTATATCTGTCATTGTTCCTCGGTGAAGTTCAAGGCTACTACGCTCGATTCTGGTGGTGGGATATTATCTTGCATACCGGCGCTGGTTTCCTGCTCGGAATCTTAGGCTTCCTCCTTGTCTATGTGCTCAATGAAAAAGAAAATGTTGAGCTGGACCTTCACCCAAAATTCATCGCTTTCTTCGCCTTCCTCTTTGCCATGGGAATGGGCGCAATCTGGGAAATATTCGAATTCACCATGGATCAATTGTTCGGCATGAACATGCAAAAAAGTGGGCTCGTAGACACGATGTGGGATCTGATCGTAGACGGAATTGGCGCGTTAATTATTTCTATTCTAGGTTGGGGGTTTTTACAGACTCGCGACCGCGACTCTTTTCTAGAGAAGTGGATAGATAGTTTTATCGAGAAGAACCCTCGCCTCTTTCGCTCGCGCAAGCATTAGGCCTGCTCATCCCCCCCCCTCCATCCATTTCAACCCTGCTGTTTTATGGTTGTGGCCCGCCCTAACGCATAATGGGCAGTCCTTATGCAGGGTCCTGCCCTATACATCCAATCGCATATCGTGAACTCTTGGATTAACTCCCCGCGCTAAATTTCGAGATCAAAATACTCTACCCCTAACTGTCGAATTTGCTACAGTAAGTCTCTGTACCAAACATTCACCTACAGTGTCGGCTCAACTATGAAAATACTATCCCACAGTGCTTTTACCGTGTTAGCTGTTCTACTCATGCCTTCTCAGCTTGCTTTGGGGCAAACCTCGGACTTAGAGAAATTAGTTGATTCCATCGCCGCTGAGCACGTAGGTTCCACGTTAGCCGGGCTCAGTGTCGGRGTTTCCCGTGGCGACGAGGTTCTTCTCAAGAAAAGCTACGGTTACGCCAATCTACAATGGCRAGTGCCCATGCCCATAGATGCCATACATGAGATCGGCTCAGTGACAAAGCAATTCACCAGTGCGGCTATGCTGCAACTGGTTGGCCAGGAGATGCTCGACYTGGATGCCGATATTAGTGAGTACTTACCGGATTTCGATACGCAAGGCAGGAAAATYTCTGTRCGCCGACTGATGGATCACACATCGGGCATCAAAGGCTTTACAGAAATGCCCGAATTCGGAGRAATAGGCCAACGCACCTTACCGAGAGAAGACTTGTTGCGACTGATCGAGAAACAACCGTACGAATTTGAACCGGGTGAAGCGCTGATCTATAACAACTCGGCCTATTTCATGATGGGGCTAATTATAGAATCTATTTCCGGTCAGACGTTCGAAGAATATGTTGAACAGAATCTCTTCGCCCCTGCAGGAATGGCAGATAGTTCSTATTGCAGCAATAGCGMGTTACTGGAAAAGAAAGCCCAAGGGTATCAATATTCGGATGAAGGCCTAAAGCTCGCTCGCTATCATGATCACACTTGGCCCTACGCGGCCGGATCACTCTGCTCTACTATTTCTGACCTGCTTGCTTGGAATAACGCATTACATCATGGCGAGATATTGTCGCCCGCACTCTACGAGTTGCTGATCACGCCAGTGCCCCTGACAGACGGCACGCCAATACGCTATGCGATGGGTGTTACCCATTATCAACACGCCACGGGTCGAGTCATTGAACATGGAGGTGGAATAGATGGTTTCCTTTCGAACTCGCGCTATTACCCTGACGAAGATGTGACCATAATTGTCCTGCAAAATACTGGAGCACCACCGGGGCCCGCAGCAATCACCGATCAGATAGGCGAGCACCTATTCGGCACTCCCGGGGCACCAGAGGCGCAAACTTTTTCAGGAGATCTCTCTCGCTACCATGGAATCTATCGTGGGCCAGCCCGTGGCACCACACTCACTGTCACCGTAACAAGCGAAGACGGTGAGCTTGTCCTCACCCTCCAGACTCGCGGCAATCCTCGCCCCGCTCAAACTCCAATCTTTATTGGTGCAAACACTTTTTCCTTAGGCAATGTCCGCTATATCTTTGAGCTGGAAGAAGGCGATAGCTACGCACCCGTACTGCGCATGGATTCTCCCAGCAGTCATTACGTACTAAGGAACTTAGATGACTAAACACTCGCTGCAAAGCCTGTTCATTTGCACACTAGTTCTAACTCTCTTCGCTTGCTCAGAGCCGGTAACATACGATCTCTTGCTGCGAGGCGGCACGGTCGTTGATGGCAGCGACAGCCCACCTTTTATTGCTGATGTGGCCATCACCGACGATCGCATCGTCGCAGTAGGTGACCTGAATGCATCTTCGGCAACAGTTGAATTAGACGTCAGTGGCCTCGTTGTTGCGCCCGGGTTTATTAATATTCATAGCCATGCTCAAACAGACGGGCTGCCTACGGCCGTGAATATGTTGAGCCAGGGAGTCACATCGGAAATTATAAATGCCGATGGTTCCGGGCCAGTGGATCTGCAGGCACAGTTAAATTCACTCGAAAGCGGCGGGTTGGCAGTCAACGTCGGCGCCATGATTGGCTTTAACAGCGTCTGGAGAGAAGTAGTCGGCATGGAAGAAGTAAGGCCCAGCTCAGACCAAATTCAGGCTATGCAGGCTCTTGTTCAACAAGGATTAGAGTCCGGCGGCTGGGGCATTTCAGCCGGTCTTGATTATGTACCTGGGTATTACGCGACTACTGACGAAGTCATACAGATTCTCTCCCCGTTCGCACTGTGGAATGTTGTATTCGCAAACCACGATAGAGTCACTCCCGAAAGCAATTTCAGTTCGATAGCAGGTATGAGTGAGACCCTAGCGATAGGTGAGGCAACCGGCCTCATACCACTTGTCACTCACATGAAGCTACAGGGTTGGGAGCAAGGTAAAGCCTCCACCATATTAGGACTGATGAGCGAAACCTCTACCTCCTTTACTGGCGGAGCTGCTGCAGATGTCTATCCCTATCTTGCAGGCCAAACCGGCTTACAGTCTCTCATCATTCCCTCTTGGGCACAGGCAGGGGGCCGAGACACAATGTTGGCTCGATTCCGCGACCCAGAGCTTCGAGCACAAATAATCACTGAGGCTGAGCAAGCAATGCGGCTTCGCTTTGGCGGCCATCAAGGTGTCTATCTGCTGCAGTCTCAGCGAGAACTGACGACTGCAATGAAGGAGCTTGAACTGGATTCACCAGGCGAGGCAGTGATTCAGCTATTGGAAGAAGCTGGCCAAGGTATTATCGCTAGATTCGGTCTTGAAGAAGATCTGATCGAGATAATGCAACACCCGACCGCATCGATTGCCTGTGATTGTGGCGCATCGACTTCAAGCCGAACTCACCCRAGRTATTGGGGCAGTTACCCAAAGGTGCTCGGTGAATACGTTCGCGAGAAACAACAGCTGTCTCTGAAAAGTGCAATTTACAAGATGTCAGGATTGCCCGCTAAAACAATTGGCATGAGTGACCGTGGTGTGATTCGACCCGGCATGTTCGCAGATATTGCTGTATTCAATCCCGATACGGTAATAGACCACGCGACTTACGACAATCCCACTCTAATGTCAGAAGGCATAATCTATACGCTCGTAAATGGTCAGATTGCATGGAACAACGGAGCAGCTACCAGCATTCAAGCCGGCCGTATTCTGTATCGCGACCCATTGCCGTAGCGTGCCAGCGGCTTTGCGCTTGATGTTGAGCCGCTTATCTATTGATATGATTTATTACTAATAATCTACGTTAGGCTAGGAGCTTAAATGACGATTGAAGAGCGTTTAAAAGAACTGAACATCGAACTGCCTTCCTTGAGTGCGCCGCCGGGAAATTTTGTAGCCTATGTGCAAACAGGGAACTTACTCTACCTCGCCGGTGCGGGACCAAAGGCGAATGGTAAAGTAGGCGTGGAGTTCTCGGTGGAAGAGGCACAAGGGTTCGCTCGCGAAATCGCCATACAGCACATAGCCGTAATCAAATCTGCTCTTGGTGATTTGGAACGAGTGGCACGAATCGTAAAAGCGCTGGGCATGATTAACGCTGGACCGGAGTTCGAGAAGCACCCAGCAGTGATGAACGGCTATTCAGATTGTATGGTGGAAGTATTTGGAGACAAAGGCTTGCACGCACGTTCTGCCATCGGCATGGCTTCTCTGCCATTTGGCATTCCGGTAGAAGTAGAAGCTATAATCGAAATCACAGCTGACTAGGCACTCTACTGCGTTATGAAACTCAGCTTCTTTAATCGCCTGATCGTTCCCGGACTCATTTTCCAATCAACCATGGTCGGTGGTGGTTATGCTACGGGTCGCGAACTCGTGGAATTCTTTTTACAACTCGGGCCTCGATCTGGACTGGTGGCGATGCTAGTAGCAACCAGCATTATCAGTCTTGTTTGCCCCATTGCATTCGAGATGGCGCGCCGCTACTCCCTCCACGACTATCGCCTATTTTTTCAGAAACTCTTAGGGCCTGCTTGGATAGTGTTTGAGATAGCTTTTCTCTCACTGGTGCTATTGATCCTGTCAGTACTGGGAGCAGCATCCAATGAAATCGTAAGCTCCCAATTCGATGTGCCAACTATGACCGGCTCGATCATACTAATGGCAAGCGTTGGCATGTTGGTGTTTTGGGGTTCCAACGCAATACAAAAATTTCTATCAGCCTGGTCGGTGTTGCTCTATTGTACTTATGCAGCACTGATAGCCTGGAGTCTGATTACATTCGGTGGCGAGATTCAACATAACCTCGTTGTCGCTGAGCAGCCCGAGATTGGCCTCGATTCACTACGAGGCGGCCTTATCTACGCAGGCTATAACGTTGTTACATTTACCTCGGTTCTGTTTATCGTTCGCAATTTTTCCAGTCGCCGCGATGCACTGTGGGCTGGCGCCCTATGTGGTCCGCTAGGGATGATTCCTGGGTTATTGCTACTGCTGGCAATGTCTGCACATTACCCTGAGGTAAACGAGCAGGCTCTGCCAATCAACTATTTACTCAATCAACTGCAAGCCCCTGCCGCGCTGGTATTCTTTCAGTTAGTAATATTTGGCACCTTTATAGAAACCGGCGCTGCCTTCTTACATTCTGTTAACGAACGTATAAGTCATGTATTTCAAGAGCACAGGACTGAGATGCCGCGCGCCATGCGCCCGGCCGTATCAATAGGCTTTATGATTATCGCCATATTCGTTGCTGATGCGGTAGGCATCGTGAACCTGATCGGCCAAGGCTATACCTATGCTACCTACCTGTTCCTTGGAATCGTAGTGCTGCCATTGTTGACCCGCGGTGTACTGCTAATTCGCCACCGAGCAAAGAGTGATACGGCTCTGCCCTCATGAGAAGCAATATTCAATGACAGTAGAATTTGACATCGTAGTTGTAGGCGCAGGTATCGCAGGCAGTTCAGCAGCAGCTGAACTTGCAGCGAATGCGAAGGTGCTCCTACTAGATATGGAAGCACATCCTGGCTTTCATGCCACTGGACGTTCCGCTGCGTTCTTTGCTCCGTCATATGGCAACGCCGTTGTTAGAGGAATAACCGCTGCTAGTGAGCACTTCTACCGCAAGCCTCCCGAAGCCTTTTCAAAAACAGAACTTATTCGCTCGAGAGATACCCTCTTTATCGCCAGAAACGACCAGCTTGCACTGCTGAAGGAGATGGAAAACGAAATACCTCTATTAAGCTCACTCTCCGGGACCGAGGCTTGTTCGCAGGTACCCATATTGGATCACGAATATGTAGCTGCTGGGCTGAGTGATGGCCTAGGCGGAGACTTAGATGTTGACGCGATACTGCAAGGATACCTTCGACTGTTTAAGAAGCGCGGCGGACAATTGATGTGCCGGAAAAAGGTAGAGGCGCTGCACTACAATCGTGGTGTCTGGTCACTGCAAACCGAAAGCCTAGTTATATCTACACCTATCCTAGTAAATGCTGCGGGCGCCTGGGCAGATGTTGTTGCCGAATTAGCCGGGGTAACGAAACTTGGCTTGCAGCCCATGAAACGCACAGCCGTACTCATAGATCCCAACCAATCTGACGATCCTGAACTGGATATGGATATTAGCAACTGGCCGCTGGTGGTGGATGTTGAAGAGCAGTTTTACTTCAAACCCGGTGCTGGGCAAATCTTGGTGTCCCCCGCTGATGAAACGCCCTGCGATCCTTGCGATGCACAGCCAGACGAGATCGATATCGCCATCGCTATAGACCGTTTCCAGAAAGCCACATCATTAGGCATCAAACGCGTTAGTCACAGCTGGTCCGGTCTGCGCACATTTGCTCCGGACCGAAATTTTGTAGTTGGCTTCGACCCACGGCTAAAAAACTTCTTCTGGCTCGCCGGGCAGGGAGGCTATGGAGTGCAGGCAGCCCCTGGAATAGCGCAACTAGCCAACTCGATCATCACCGGCGCTACCTTGACGCAGGATTTTTCCCCAGTACTGAACTACCAAAATGACGTGACTCCAGAGAGACTCATTAAGTAGCCTAGCCAGTGCCACCGCGGTAATAGATTATAGGGTTTAGTGGAAAACGCTCACTTCTTTTGTTAAACAACAAAAGTCTAAGCCAGTTTCAGATTCTACTAAGCATGATGGTGGGTTCATGCACCCGACTCTCGCAATAGAAAGCCCAGATTATCATCGGCACTATGCTACTTCACTAGTGAATTGTAGCAATCGGCACAGCTGCCCCACCATCAACAAATACCTGCTCAATATCTACTTTATCGAAGCTGTAGTTCGCACTGCAAAACTCGCAGCTTACAGATATCTTTCCCTCTTTCTCAAGTATGTCATCTGCCTCGTCTTTGCCCAGAGAAAGCAACATCCCAGCGGTGCGTTCCCGCGAGCAACTGCAAGAAAACCTGATAGCGTGAGGGTCGAAGAGTCTCAATGTTTCTTCACTATAAAGTCGCTGCGACAGATCRTCTAAAGGCAGTYTTTGCAATTCTTCATCGGTAACGGTGGAAGTTAAATGCAGTACGCGATCCCAAGCATCGTCGTCTTTCAGTTTCCCCGGTATTTTTTGAATTAACATGCCACTCGCATTTTYATCATCACAGGCCAACCAAAGATGTGTCGGCAGCTGTTCGGATGTGGCGAAATAATGCTCCATGGCATCGGACAGATTGATACCACGCAGWGGTGCTATTCCTTGATAGGGCTCAGCACCTGCCGTTTTAATGGTRATCACTAAAACGTCACTACCAAATATCTGCTGGAGATCCATTTGCTCATCAATTTCACCTGCCTGCCTAGCAGCACCCCTGATTTCATGCTTAGAGTTTGCTTCCACAACCAGCAGTTCCAGTGGCCCGGTACCGCGAATCTGCAGGGTGATGCTTCCATCGATCTTAAGAGTGTCCACCAATAGAGCGACTACCACCAACGCCTCTCCTAATAGGCTTAACCCTCTCCCCTCCAATCCTCCTTGCTGAGCAATCTCTTTCCATGATTGATCTAGTGAAACATGTTGTCCACGTATAGGGTGATCCTCAAAAAGGAAACGTTGGCTTTGATCGGGATTTTTCATGTTTGTCCTTGGGGAGAAGTGAATATGAAATTCCACTTCTTCACATCAATTTGATCACTCAAGATTGATCACGAAGCAGCCGCCGTAAAATCTTTCCTGAAGCCGATTTGGGAATTGAATCCACAAACTGAACTATGCGTATCTTTTTGTAGCTTGCAACTTTATCCGCCACGAATCGCTGAATCTCTTCCGCTGGCGTCGACTCACCCTCTTTAAGGACTATGAAGGCTTTAGGTAATTCACCTGCTTCATCATCGGGAATACCAATCACCGCGGCATCCGCTATGGCTGGATGAGTTACCAGTAGTGCTTCCAATTCCGCTGGCGGCACTTGGAACCCTTTAAATTTAATAAGTTCTTTGAGGCGATCAACAATCGTAAAATGGCCATCTTCATCTACATGACCTACATCACCTGTATGCAACCAGCCATCTTCGTCAATYGTTGCCGYAGTGGCCTCGGCGTTATTCAAGTAACCYGGCATCACTTGCGGMCCTTTCACCCAAATCTCRCCGTCTTCACCGAARCCAAGGTCTTKCCCSGATTCAGGRTCTACAATGCGACTCATCGTAGAWGGCGCTAAAATRCCAATCGTGCCGGGCTTRAATCGTCCTGCTGGTGTTGCATGACTSACTGGAGATAACTCYGTCATTCCGTATCCCTGAACCACCTCGCAGCCAAGTCGAKTTGCTGCTTCTTTGGCAAGTTCAGCWCCTAAWGGAGCGGCACCACTGAAAACAGACTGCAACGAGCTCAAGTCATAATTGTTAACCATCGGATGTTTGGCCATAGCAAGTACGATAGGTGGCGCTACAAACGCTCGAGCCACTTTATGATCCTGCAAGAGTTGGAGAAATTTCTCCAAATCAAAGCGCGCCATCGTCACTACCTTACCACCCTGGGCTAGAGCACTATTCATTAGTACCTGCATACCATAGATATGAAAAAACGGCAGGAAAGAAAGAACCGTTTCACCTTCCGCGGTAGGTAACATTGCAGCGGTTTGAAGCAAATTTGCCACAAGATTGCGATGGCTCAACATGACACCCTTAGACAATCCCGTCGTTCCAGAAGAATAGGGCAATGCCACAATATCATCCGGAGAGACTTCTACATGTTCTTGCAATGGCTCGCCAGCTAGCGATGCGAGTGATGCGACATCGCTGGGATCCATAGTGAAGATTTCCTCAACATCGGTCCCTTCAACTGCTTCTTGCGCCACTGCGAGAAACATCGAAACAGTGACCAGTAATTTTGCACCGGAATCTTTCAGCTGATGTTTTACTTCATGGGCCGTATAGGTGGGGTTAACTGTAGTAACTGTACAACCCGCCCACGCAGATCCATGAAATGCCACTGCATACTCGGGAACATTGGGCGCCATTATAGCGAGCACATCCCCTTTACCAAAGCCACGTTGCTGGAGGCCGCCCGCTAAGGCTTTCACTTGCTCTGTGAATTCTGCGTACGTCAGCGAGCGCCCTGTGCTCCCGTCTACCAGCGCAGGCTCGCTTGAAAGCCGCTGCGCATGCTGCAAGACAAAGGGCGTTAATAGGGTTTCCGGTACAGTGATATCAGAGAGTAAACTGGTGTGAATCATGCTTTCTCCAGGTGTGGTGATTCGTTAATGGAATGCGATCAGTATAGATTGCCAGATCAACATGGGTACGTCACGTGGTTATATAACGCCAAAAGCTAAATCTGCCTAGTTTGTAAAGAATATTGACCTGAAGCTCATAGAGAGACCCTTGATGGGTCGTTCAAGCTGCATGAAGCTCTGCCTCATGAGGCAGGTCTCACCCTGCTCTCACAACCTGAGAGTAATTTATTGCCCATGAGCTTGTAGAATCAGATCGAGGGATACGCTCGCACTAACTACGCAGTAGAGACGGCGATTTCTGTAGTACCTACCTTCACCCGATCGCCTACATTAAGCACGCGCGGTCTAAACGCAGCGATAAGTTGCCCATTAACATAGGTGCCATTGGAGGAGTTCAGATCTTCGATATGAATTTTCTTGTCCTTCAAGGAAATTCGCAAATGCCTGCGTGATATCTGCTCGTCCGCTAATACGAAATCTGCTAGCTCATTGGAGCGACCGACACTTAGCCCTTTTACTTGCGTTAGGGATTCCATGCCAAATTCGAAACGAAAGGCGTTTGAGGCATTGGTAAATCCTGAAAGAACGATTCCAGTAGTACTGTTCTGGCTCCCAGAGACCGACTTCGACTTCAATGATCCGCTAGCATTGGCGACTTTTCCTGGCGCACCAATTCGGCGACTCATCTCGTCATATACACGAACCAACTGTTGGCGAGGTTTTCGCAATGCTAATGCAAGCGTCAAAGCCAGAAGGGCTCCCAGGGCAATCCCCCAATTCCTAACCAATTGTTCAAGTGACTTCATGGCGCCTTCCTGATCGCCAATCTGATCCTGCAACTGATCTTGTAGGAAACCTAACTCGACCAGCGCTTCTTCGCCAGCCGCAGATACACCGCCAGTTGCGCAGGGGGTATTATCGGTCTCATACGGAATGCCCAATGTGTCCAATTGATTCGCTAATTCGGCAACGTGCACCGACGCCCAGATGAAATCGGCCGAGTACTGCTCATTCTCGACTCCCCAAGTGGTGAGGCCAAGCACTCGTCCACAATCATCGAGTAGTGGCCCTCCAGAGTTTCCAGCATTTACAATATTAGTGTGCTGGATGATTCTAACTCCCGCTACATTTTCGGTCACCAATGCTATCGTGCCACCATAGACACTTACATTCAGATTGGCACGACCGGTTAAATCGTCACCAAGACCTGGAAACCCAACGGTATAGGAATCACTGCCACGAATAGCATCACCTGTACGCAATTTAAACGGCGTTAGATCAAGGTCCGGGACGCTGATCAGCCCTATGTCACGATCGGAGTTGCCCTGCCAAATTAATTCACCCCTGTACTCTCTGTCGGTGCCAGCTGGATATATTTCAAAGCTCGTGTTGCCGTCGGTGACATGCCAATTCGTGGCAACCACACCAGGACTAACAACCCAGCCAGTGCCATGCCCACCGATTACCACACGAACTATCGAGCTTTCGATTCGATCAACATCTGGAATCGCCGATGAAGAACCATGAAAAGCGAGCAAAAGTAAGCAAGTAGGAAAACGGCAAGCTAGAAGGTGTCGAAACTTTGTAGATTTTTTCATAGTTGGCTTTTTTCGGTTTCGGAATGTGTAATTTCTGTATCTGAACTAATTATTCTTGCGACCAAATTGCACTCTGCTATTAACTGGGCCGCTATCATCAACCCTATCAATGGGCGTCGTGCCATCAGCAACGTTATCATTTGAATCCACGAAATCTGTCGTTTCTTGTTCGTCCGTATTCAACCCCAGCGTATTCCAGGAGTCAGTAGCTTGTTCCGTTATAAGTAACTGAGCTTCTAAGCTCAACGCTGTTTCGCTGCCATAAGTTCCGATCCAGATATTATAGAAGCCGCTCGCCGGGTTATCGAATAAAATTGCGGCACTGCTATTGTTGAGGAAATCTGAGTCATCATTACAGAACCAATTTCCGCTTGGATCGTTTATCACCATGGTGGTATCCCCTTCAGACTGTGCGATAAAACCTAGAGTCTGATCGCCAGACTGCCAATTCAGGTTTAAGTCTGGCGCAATAGAAAAATAACCACTGCAATGGCTAGATTCGATACTGCCTCCAGCCAAAATATTGGTGCTGTGAGGATCGCCTGAAAAGCCGCTCTGTAGCTCTACAGTGCCGAAATTCGGATCATCGGCAGTATTCAGGTCTTGAGCTTGAGAACTATCTCCATCTAGGACAACAGTATTCCAGCTATCGGTTGCAAGCTCAGTGATGACTAACTGCGTCACTGGCGAGACACCTTCGGAGAAGGTGCCTACCCAGATATTGTAGAGCCCGCTTGCAGGGCTCTCTAGCAAGACCGCCGGATTCGAAGCGGTCATATATTCAGAGTCGTCATTGCATATCCAGGCGCCGCTCGCATCATTGATGGCGATAGTCGTATCCTCATCTGCTCTAGCGAAAATTCCTAGATTGAAATTACCCGTGGTGTAATTCAGATTCAAATTGGGTTGAGAAGAGAAATATCCAGCACACTCAACTCCGCCAATGCTTCCTCCGGCAATTACCTCATGCACATTTGGATCTATACTAAAACCCGCGACTAGGCTAATTACGCCGTAGGTGGGAGCGGCAGAAATATTTAACCCGCTTTGCTGCAGGGTATTCTCCGTAAGCACCGCGCCATCCCAATCAGCAGTAGCCAATTCTGTTATCGCGAGGCTCGCCATCTCAAAGGCATCATCCTCTGAATACACTCCGACCCAAATATTATACAGACCACTTTGCGGGCTCTCTATTAGCGCACCAGGATGGTTGCCGGCCAGTTGATCAGAATCGTCGCTACAGATCCATTCTCCGTTAGGCGTGTTTATTGCTAAAGTAGTATCTACGTCTGACTTCGCGAAAATCCCTAGATCAAAAACACCAGACTCGTAGTTAACATTGAAATCCGGTGACTCAGAAAAGTACCCAGTACAAGAAGAAAACTGAGAACTACCCCCAGCACTAATGCTTCTAACTTGCGGGTCAGGACTAAAACCAGCGACGAGAGTTACAGACCCATAAGTCGGATCGCCGAGAATGCTTTGTGCAGCAACAGTGGATGAGAAGACCGCAACAAAAGTTGCTACTAGCAGGCAGCAGCTAGGTTTCTTGATGTTTGCAATCCAATTGACATGCATAGGCAGTTCCAAATGATTCAATCTAGCAGCAGGGGATTCTCTCCCACACCCAGTTATTTTTTTCTCTTGCTTAACTCATTGCCAGCTATCGTTCAGTTTTCTCGCACAAGTCTAAAGCCAATATTACTTGCTGATTCATTAGCAGGTCGCCAATTTCGATAGGAAGAGCGTAATTGATATGAAGTGCTGTTCCAGCTTCCACCGCGTAAAATTCTTGAACACCCAGGATCAGTCTCCCAGGCACTACCGTCAATCGGTGCCCCTGCGTATCCATCATGCGCACAGTCTTGAACCCATTCCCAAACATTACCGTGCATATCATGCAAACCGCTCAGGATCGCAGCATAGGTCCCAACCTCAATTGTACCTATTTCGCCACCCTCAGTTTTACAGGTATCGCAGTTTGCTCGATCCATTTGGATATTGTTTCCCCATGGGTAATTGGTATTCGATCCAGACTTTGCTGCGTATTCCCATTCGGCCTCAGTGGGGAGGCGATAGTTTTGACCGGTTTGTGCCGACAACCAATCGGCATAGCCAACGGCATCTTCCCAGCTCACATTTATCACCGGCTTGTTAGCGACTCCGAAATTTCCAGTATCCGGCATAGGTCGATCAGTGTCGTTTGCAAATCGCACATAGTCCAGATAAGTCACTTCATACTTGCTCAGGGAAAAATTATTCGCAAAATTAACTGTTCTTAAAGGGCCTTCGTCAGTGTCGCCTTCGCCGGTGCTGTCACCCATTTCGAAACTACCCTGACTAATGAGCGTTAACTCAGGCTCCAGATTCAGGCTCGTATTCGAACCGGATGCAATTTGTCTTTGATACTCAGAAAAATCAGCCAGCACATTATTAATCAATTCCTCATCGCTCAGAACTACATCAACCCCATCCAGGACTTCAACACTCAATGAATTGTCAGCCCCACCACCAGCGATGCCTATTGGATCGTCCTGACTAGATCGAGTCACCATCACCACAATCGCAATTACGACGAGCGCAACTGATGTCGCGACCGTGGCGATAATTCCAATTCCCTTTGAGGGTGTTCGCTCAGTTGAATCAGGACCATTAGCTGTTGGAGGCGAGGTGATTTTTTCGCCATTTATCGCTCTTATCCATTCGTCGACATTCTGTGGCCGCTCTTCTTCGTGGACCATTAGTGCCCAGTCGATTGCTTTGAGAAATTCGGGAGAAGCCTTTCCTTTGCAACGCTTACTTAAAGGAACAAGAGGGTCATCTTTAATTCGGTCCGTGGCCGGATAAGGGTCTTCGCCGCTCAGGGCTCTATAACACAGTGCACCCAAGGCATAGATATCCGTCCAGGGACCTTGGTTGCCGCGAGACGAATACTGCTCTATTGGCGCATAACCGCCGGAAACCAATGCGGTTAAATGTTGATCTTTGGCACCGATAGCTTGCCTGGCAGAGCCAAAATCAATTAGAACCGCACTGCCATCGCTATCCCGAATGATGATATTGAGAGGTTTTATATCCCTGTGGAGGAAATCGGCTGCGTGGACTTTTCCCAAGCCTTCCAGCATGGGCAGAAGAATCTCTTTCAACTCAACTTCGTTGAGAGCGCCCTTGCGCTGCAGAAACTCTGAAAACGTATCGCCTTCTGCATACTCCATGACGATGTAACCAGTGCCATGAGCCGAGAAAGAGCGATACACTTTTACAATGTTCGGGTGATCAAATTTAGCGAGAGTGCGTGCTTCCGCAAGAAATCTCTCCAGGCCCCAATCGAATTCTTCTTGAGTATCGGCGGACTTCGCCACAACGGTGTCGCCTGATTCTCGAACTGATAAGTAACGAGGCAGATATTCCTTTATCGCACAGCCACGATCCATATTGTTATCAAAGACGAGATAGGTAATAGCAAATCCACCACTGCCAAGCGTTCGCACCAATTCATATTCTTGGATGTGAAAGCCCGCGGGCAAAGCATTTGGATGCTCACTCATAATTCCGATCTGCCTGTTTCTAACTTACCTGATTCCTAGCTACTTGTTTCCAATCAGCTTTATTCTTAACTACCTAATAGTAACTGACCCTTCGTCATCAACCGTAAATGTTACGACTAGAGGTTTTTGCCCTTCGGAACTTAATGTAGTCTCCGGCAGGGCGCTGCGCCCGTTTTGATGCAATATTGACCCTCTTACACGAACGGGCTGATCATCGTTCTTGGCATACATATTCAAATAAACTTCATAGTCTCCTGGCATTGCCTGGGGGCTTAACCAAATTTCATTACCGGGACCTTGAGTATTGTCCTCTTCAAATGCGGCATCGGAGCCATCAAATGTTTCATCATCATAATAATATTCATTGCCCGCGCTACCTGCCTTGGCTCCCACCTTCTTTCCTTGCTTCAGATTTATTTTTTCGTACTTGCTCAGTTTGTCATAGTCTTCCTTTGACATTTCTTCGGCAGCAACCTCAGCAGAGTCCTTAGGTTCTGGTACGACCAAGCTTTCGGCGACAATTTTGTTCAATTCCTCAAGACTTATTTCCAGTTTATCTACCATATCCCACATCAGGTTCTC
>JAESUT010000071.1 GCA_016762995.1 Gammaproteobacteria bacterium
CATTTGTACAAATGAATCCGCCCCTTCTTTGTTTCTTAAATACTTGAGAGTACTTAAATTCCTACTGGCTAGTTCCTGTATGAGCTAACCGGTGGCAGCTGTGAGCCAGACAAATCATCTGGAACGCTTTTCTCAACTCTAACTGTGTGGTGTAACGTACCGATGCCCTCGATGCTGGCCTCGATTTGTTCTCCGTCGATAAGATAACCAGAGCCCGTCGCGCGCTCAACTCGGCCCGCTCCTGTTCCGCCAGACGTTCCGCTTTGCAAAACATCACCTGGGAAAATCGTGACCAAGGATGAAGCATACTCGATCAACTCAGGAATATTGTGGATCATGTCGCCAGCTCGAGCTTCCTGAACGGTCACGCCATCGATAACCAAAGTCTGATGTAAGCGCTCCATAGGATCACCGTAGAATTCCTTTGGCACGATCCAAGGACCATGAGGTGCAAAGGTATCGTGGCCCTTGCCAACGAACCAGTCCGAACCGGAACCGAAGCCGCCTGGCGGACGACCACCGCGGTCAGAGATGTCCATCGCTACCATGTAACCAAACACGTGATCGTAGGCACGGTCTGCAGAGATGTATTTGCCAGAGCGGCCGAACACGATTGCCATCTCGACTTCCCACTCGATGCGGTCACGGCCGAAAGGCATAATAATATCATCGCCGTCACCAATGATTGCGCCCCGTGTAGGCTTCAGGAACAGATAGGGAACACCGCGGTTCACTTGACGGTTGAGAGTCTGAGCGGCTCGTTCATCGTCGTTGCAACCTTCGCAGGCGTGAGTGTAGAAGTTCACGGCCGCGTTCATGAGTTTGCTTGGATATTGAATCGGCGCCATGATGTCTACGTCGCCTACTGGATGCACGTATCTTGGCAGATCGCCGTTCAACAGATCCTCAGCCACAAGATGATTAACGATCTCGTAAACTCGATACTTCAGACCGTACTCATACGCTGAAACCAGACCAATCATATCGCCCGGTATCGCTACCGTGGCGTAACGAGGTATTAGCTCCAAGGCGCGGTTAGCGGCAGCAAGATCGACGATTAACTCGTCGTTGTGCACGACCAGACCAACTGTTGGAATGCCATCGATGGCAAATGTTCCAACCTTGAACGGCATGACCGATTCCAAGTCTTGAGCGAAGACGCTGGCTGAGCTAACAATAAATGCGAGCGCTGCTGTCAGCGTCAAATTAAAAAGGGATTTTCTTACCATTTTTCTCTCCCGTGCGGAGCACCGAATTATTAGTGATTGAAATTATTAAGCTGACAGAAGGTATCGCCCCTGTAGGCACTTGTCCAGCGTTTTGAGAGCAAAGCGAAACACATGCAAACTGCAAGCAACTGATGCTCTACGGCGACATAAGTAGCGTAGGTTTGATTATCTTGTGCCACTGCAACGACACTAATTAGCGCGAGCTGCACGCTGACAAGGGATTTAATGAATTGGTTCATTGTAACTTCCTTGTATTTATTAGTTTGTAAAAATTTTGATCGAACGGTTTCAACTTAACCTAGACTGCTCTACCTCGCCAGCGTCACAATTAGACACGAAAATGACCTTACACAGTTCATTTCGACCGACCCGTTTAAGTCGGCTTGCCGCGGGGGGAATTGAAACTTTGTGTGTCAGGTCCTTATCTCCTAGCCCAGTGATTGCTAGACTCCGCCGCTCGTTTTAGTCCCAGCAGTATGAGGTTACTTGTTTTGCCACGTTTCTTGTCTTCACCCCAAAATTTTTTCTTGATTATCCCCGCAATCCTTTCTTTAAGCTTCTGTACCACCATCGCATGGGCACAGGACACGGTGAAGGAACAGCAGGTAGAAGCGAAAAGCCTCCGAGCAGTACGCGTTAACTCGGCACCGGTCCTTGACGGCAAACTAGATGATGCTGTGTGGCAGGAGGCGGAACTTATTACTGACTTTCACCAGAGCCGTCCGGGTGATCATGTCGAACCATCAGAGCGAACAGAACTCTACGTAATCTATACCTCGGATGCACTCTATGTCGGTGCGCGTATGTTCGATAGCGAGCCGGACCAAATAGCGGCGCCAACACTGCGCCATGGTCAGGGCATGCCATTCGACGACCGCTTAGTCATCATTCTTGACCCATTCAATCAAGGCAGGGCCGGCTTCCGCTTCGAAACCAACCTCAATGCTGCGCGACACGACTCTCTTTATACGACCCCAACTAGCTTTTCTCTCGACTGGAATACCATCTGGGAAGCTGCCACTAGTGTCGATGGCAATAGCTGGATAGCGGAAGTGGAGATTCCTTTCAAGTCCCTACCCTTCGATCCGAGTTTGGATACCTGGGGATTTAACTTCGGTCGCGGCATTCGTCGTCGCAACGAAGAAATTGCTTGGGTCTCTCTAGACCGCTCCTACAACCCAACCATCATGGGCGAGATGAGCGGCATGGAAGGCATGGATCAAGGCGCTGGCCTCGACATTGTGCCGAGCTTCGCGGCTATTCGTCAGCGCGAATTCAATCCATCAGGCAGCGAACAAAATTATGAACCATCTTTGGATGCCTTTTATCGACTCACGCCTTCCCTAAATGCTGCGCTTACTATCAATACAGATTTCTCGGCAGCCGAAGTCGATAACCGACAGGTGAACCTTGGCCGTTTCAATTTGTTTTTCCCCGAGAGGCGAGACTTCTTCAATAACGATTCCGATCTATTTCAGTTCGGCGGCATCAGCAACATGGCTGGCGGCAACAGCGCAACTACCGGTGGAAGTCGCGAGAACGCACGACCGTATTTCTCACGCAAGTTAGGCTTAGCCGCTGACGGAAGCCCTGTTGATATTAACTACGGCGGACGCATCAGTGGTCGTGTTGGAAGATTCAACATCGGTGCCCTTGCTATAAAGCAGGACGAGAATGCGGGAGTAGATGCATCGGAGTTGTTGATCACTCGCATCTCCGCCAACGTTCTAGACGACTCGCGCATTGGTTTCATCTATACCGATGGCGATCCAACATCCGATAGAGACAACAGCGTTGCCGGTGTCGACTTTCAATACATCAACAACCAACTCAGCAACGGTCGCCGGCTACAAAGCAACGTGTTCTTCCAACAGTCCGATACACCCGGCCTAAGCGGTGACGATACCTCTTACGGTTTTGGTCTAGGCCTTCCTTCCAGCCAAGGATTTCGCTCACGGGTCGGCTACAAGGTGATCGAAGCCAATTTCAATCCAGCAATGGGCTTTGTAAATCGATCCAATATCGAAGATTACACCGCCGATATCGGTTATACCCACTTCTTCGAGAGCGGTATCTTTCAAACTGTTTTCGGCGGCATCGACATGCAGCGCATCGATGTGATTGACGGCGGCCTACAGACTGAGGTGGTTAATTATCGGCTGCTTGAACTCGAAACCACATCGCGAGACCGAATAACGCTGAACCGTTTCGAAAGCAAGGAAGTAGTACGCAACGCATTTGCTATATTCAGACAGACTGGTAATGAGGTGTTTATTCAGCCCGGCAGTTACAACTTCGGTGAAACACAAGTTGGATTTACCACCGCCGGCCAACGAGAATTTTCCGGCAGCATTAACTACCGTACTGGTGATTTTTTCAATGGCGAACGAGTTAACATAAACAGTAGCTTCACCTGGAATCAGTCGCGCTTTTTCTCTATGACTCTGCGTTATGACTGGAACGACATCGAGCTTCCACAAGGTGATTTCACAACCCGCCTAAGCAGCGTAAATTCTCAAGTGGCATTCTCGCCTAATCTCTATTGGATCAGCTTACTTCAGTACGACAACATCTCCGAAGAGATTGGTATCAACACGCGTCTACWGTGGGTTCCCCGAGCAGGGCAAGAAGCGTTTATCGTGCTGAACTACAATCTYCAGGATTGGGACCAGGACAACACCTTTAATACTGCATTCTCTGACCTGAGTATTAAGCTTCGTTATACGTTTAGGTTTTAGCTRAAGCCAGGCCGTTCTATTTGAATATTTTTAGCCATTAATTAGGCAGCGGCATTTCTCGCTAAAAAACCGAGCATCCAGCTTTCTATGAATTCTGCCAAACCGGGCACGAAAAGTATTGCCAAGGATACTAGCAGAGCAAGAGAAGCTAAAAGGGCGAGATAATAATGCCACCTCATAGTGTCAGCGCCCTTTCTCGCGGCGCCAACTCGAACACCCAAGTCTCACCCGATTCAATCGCTTCTCTTGTTATTCTTGATCGATACTTCTCGATTTTCTTGTCGATGACGCCTTCCAAAAGAGCGCTGTAGAAAACCCTAACGAGTCTTCGTTCATAGCGAATGCCATTGATACGAACAACCGCGAGCCCATCTCCTTCATAAGCCTGAACTGCCCAGCGCTTCCAGAGCCTACCTAGCCGAGTTCCCATATAGTCTGAGGTAATATAAACCCTGCCATCACTCTCTTCGATCCAGATGAGTCGGGAGCTGAGCGGATCATCCAGCTGCAGGTGAACAGTAGATACCTCATTAGTGAAGCCCCAATCGGGCTCCGGGCCAGAATACAGTTCTCCTGATACTAGCTCGCCTCCGGGAAAGAGAATCGAAGGGCCATCGTTATTGCGGTTCTCGAAGCTCATTGTTGCGAGCGCCACTGCTGGAATGGTTATCATCGCCACAATTATCTGAAACGTCACTATTAGAATTTTTTTCAACAAAATATCAACCCATCGCCGCAAGAAACTCGCCTCCGACTTTAATCTATATTGCGTACCTCTGTCTCCGCCTTAAACTTGCATAGTGAGATAATTGGGCTACTATTAACTAATAACCGAGTTACTCAGACGAGTTTTATCCGCTGCAGTGACGAATCAAACCGCCCTTGGGCTGCACGCTCGAATTACTGCATCCAGAGTAATCGATATGAACAATCTAATTCTTGTCCTACTGAGCACACTGCTACTTCCTTTATTCTCAAATTTCACAGTCGCGGCCGAAGAGCAGATTTTTATTGATGATCTGAGCGCGCCTCAGCTCCGCACTCAGATCAATAAAATTCAGGAAGAAATCTATCGTGTATTTAACGCCTCAAATGAAGACAAGGAATTTGCAATTGTCTGTCATGACTACCTGCCTACCGGCACCTCGATTAAGCGAGAAGTCTGCGAACCGCAATTCGTAATCAACAGAAGAACTGAAAACACAAGAAGCGCCCGGCGTGGAGCCATGCCCTTACTGACACCGCTCCAACTACAGGGAGCTCTATCCGGCGAGTTTCAGGCTTTAACCGATAAAATGGCCGCGCTATCAGCGGCGAGWGAATATTTCGGGGAATTGAATTCAATACTTCGCATGTTGAATGTAAGGCTAGAAGAGATTAATAAATGACACTGGGCTTAGCGCTGACTCAGGTGTTAGCCAAGCGGCCAATTCGCAACATCGGTGCTTGAATGTATTTCCGTCTATAGGTGATAGATGCGCTAACTATTTCTTACTATTACCCAGCGAACTAATCTGCCATTGCAATCAATCGGCGCTCTCGCAGTAGCATGAATAGGGGAACGGTCATCGCAGCAGCAATCACGAATGTGAAAACAAAAATCGCCGCCCATACGCCATAAGACATTTTGAGACGCCCTGTCTCCACGAATGACCAGATAAGAAACGCAGCAACAACAACAATCAAGTCATTGGTGAAAGAGGATGCGGCAGGATTTGCATAAAGCCCTTCTATATAGCTCATCTCCATAGGCTGCAAATTAAAATACCAAGTGACGCACACACCAATGATAGCAAGCACACCATATAAGAGCTGTAATCCGGTAGTCTTCATTTGCATTCCCTTTTAGTCGAATTGAGAAATCGTAGTCCGATGCAACAAACGGTCATAGCCATCATGCCCACCTGTTGCTTTGTGTAAGACGCTGCGGTTGTCCCACATAACTAACATATTTGACTGCCACTGGTGCCGGTATACAAATTGCGGCGAGCCTTGATATTCATAAAGCTCTTTCAATAACTCTTTACCTTCCTCGGCCTCCATGCCGGAAAATCCTTGTATATAGCCTGCAGTGGAATAAAGAGCCAACGCACCCGTTTCTGTATGCGCTCTAATAAACGGATGACTCTGTGTTCGTCTAGCATCATCCGATACAACTATATTCATGCTACGCCCGGCATTTTTCTCGTGTTTGTCACTGTAAACACCATCAAGTGAATAGGCGGACTGAGCCGAATGAATTGCCGTTAAGTGTTCAACTTTTTTCTTAAGTGCAGCAGGCAATTCATCGTAGGCTTTATGCTGATTCGAAAAAAGCGTATCGCCGCCAACAGGTGGAATCTTTATGCCATATAGACAAGTGCCAATCGGCGGCTTCGCTTGAAAGCTCCAATCCGTATGCCAGTTCTCGGCAAAAAGAGGGGTCTTCTCATCGGCGTCGCGACGTATGTCCGCAATATGGCTATTTTCCGCAATTGGATTGAAGAAAGGGTCATCGCCAAAATTTCCAAAGTGTAGGGTAAAACGTTCAATATCCGCGGGGCTTAGCACTTGATCGGGAAACACTAGCACGTGGTATTTCAGCCAAGCCTGGCGTAGCTCTGCAACGACCTCTTTAGAAATACCCGATGAAAGATCAAGATTTCTAACTACGGCCCCGCAAGGAGCATCGATTGCATCGACTAATAACATAATCTCATTCTCTAGTTAGGCCTCGGAAACCAATGGCGTCTGAGCATCTAAATCAGGAGCTGCACTCCGGCTCATCAACACACCAGAAATCGCCAGCGCACCGCCACTAACAATAAGTGTTACGTCACTAACATTGATGCCGATGACTTCCGTCGTTGGCAAGGCGATCAAACCACCACCAACGAGCACCATTGCACGACCGACTACGCCCGGCGGTCCACGACGATCGAGAAATCCCACACCCAACAAATAACGCTGCAGTGTGCCGGCAATCAGTACTATCCCTACCACCACTTTTACTGTGGCAAAGAGTGTCTCCCACCAGGTGCCGGATAAGATCAACGCAGGCTCCAACACGAAGAAAAACGGGATGAAATAGATCACGCTACCTAGACGCATCGCCTTAAATCCGGTAGCCAGTGCAGAGGCTCCCGCAATGCTAGCTGCAGCGAAGGCACCTAGAGCTACAGGCGGAGTAATGAAAGACAGCATTCCCCAGTAGAGAATAAACAGATGCACGCTCATCGGATCTAGGCCGCCCTGAATTAAAGCAGGTGCCAGCACAATCGCTAAAAATATATAAGCGGCGGTCACCGTCATGCCGATACCGAGAAAGAAGCTAGTAAACGCCCCCATCAATAGAAGTAGTAGCGTGGAATCACCGGCAAGATACAACAAGTCATTGACCAAGGTTCCCGACAAGCCGGACACAGACAGTGCACCTACTATGAGCCCAACACCCGCCATGATGGTCAACAATTCCATTAACAATTTACCGGTCGCGACGAGAAAAGCACCTGCCTCGACCATATTCCAGCGGTGACTCGGAAAAATCTGATTCAGCACCAGCAGCATGCCCGTGGCATAAAATGGAGCGACCGCTTCGCGCTGTAGATAGACCAGCAAAAATATCAATACTGCGAATGCCGCCAGGTAGAACCAACCTTGCTTCATCGTCTCACCCACTTTAGGCAATTCTTCGCGTGGGGTACCAACTAATCCTTTGCGCGCCGCGTAGGCGTCAACTTGAACGAACAATCCAAAAAAGTAGAGGAGAGCAGGAATCGCCGCGGCTAGGGCCACGGTGGTATAGGCCACATTGAGAAAGGTCGCCATGACAAACGCGGTCGAGCCCATGATGGGCGGCAGCAAAACTCCTCCGGTGGAGGCGCAGGCTTCAACCCCAGCTGCATACTCCTTCTCCATACCATTCTTCTTCATCGCCGGAATCGTCATCTGGCCCGTGGTCAGCACATTGGTAATCACGCTGCCACTCATGGAGCCCATCAGTCCGCTAGAAACAATCGCTACCTTTGCCGAACCGCCGCGCACGTGTCCGAATGTCGCAAATGCCAGATTGATGAAAAAGCGACCTCCACCGGTATGTTGCAGCGCGACACCGAAGATTAGGAAGCCAATAACTAGTTGTGCATACGCACGGAACGGCAGACCGAGAATACTCTCGATACTCATGACGTGATAAGACGCAGTCTCCGCTAGTGAGGACGACATGCCAGAGATGGGTCCAGGCAATTTATCGGCCACTACCGGATAGAGAGAAAACACTAAAACAAGGAAAAACAACACCCAACCGCCGCTGCGACGCACACCCTCCATGATCAGCGCCCACAGCAAATAGCTTACCCAAACAGCATAGGATGGGGCTAGAAACTCCCAGCCATAGTCCAGCATGGTTTCTGCGTTAAAGAAGAAGAAGCAACAAGCTCCAAATGTTGCGAGAGCGAGAACACCATCGAGCCAGTAACTTTTGGGACTGCGAAACGAGGGATAAAGTAAAAAGCAGAGCGGCAACAACAAACCCATCAGCGCATAGTAATAGTGGTTCTGTACTGTGATTGCGAAATCAAGCAGCGGACTCTCGGAAAACATTCGCAGCGAATCCATCGCTAGAAAAGCACTGGCAACAGCGACAAAGCCTGTCAACCATTGGAGTGCCTTCGGTAATTCTCTCGGTAGCGTCGCCACTAGCGCCAAACCGGATCGTAGCCGGCAGCCTCCAGCCGTTCTGCGCGAAGTATCTGCCAAGATTCGACGAAGGCATCCTTATCACGAATACCTCGCGCCTCCATCTCGGTCCACGCTGTGGCTAACACTTCCTGACGCCGAATAAGCGCTTGATTGTGTGCCTCAATCTCATCAGTCCACACGCCAACTTCACGCCAGTAGCTTACGGCACCTTCGTGGTACGGCACTACCCAATCAAAAACCTGTGACTCTATCGCCCAGCCGATGGCACCAGGATCAGCGTCTTTAAACTCATCGTAGTTTTCATTAATTACGCGAGTAAGCGAATAAACGAAGTCGTTATCCTGACTCGCAAGCGTAGTCAGTAGTGGATAGGGGTAGGTACCAGCCTCGTGGGTGTTCTCATCATCGATAGAGGCGCCGCGCGTCGCCGTGTGCTTGGTGAAATACGGACCGATCGCCAGCATTCTTTCCCAACAAGCTTCGTCATCGTGGGGAGCCGGCAACCAGCGAATCCCACGTGGCGAAGCCTCGAGTCTGAATGGCGGGCCCGATACAGTAGTGCCGAAGGCAACATCGACGTCGCCGTTGATCACACCATTCCATTTCGCGTCATAACCGGGGAAGTCAACGCGAACAACGTCATCCCAAGTCAACCCACCGCAAGCCAAATACGCCTCCATGGATACATTCAATGCGGGGGCTGCACGTACATAAGGTACTCGCCGACCACGTAACTCAGCGAAACTAGTAATACCTGTGTCTGCGGCTACCGCTACACCCTGATTACTCAAGCCATTGGAGGTCATCAATAAACGCAGTGGCTGAGGCCCCCACTCTGGATTGGCAAACTGAAACATGCCTTCCTGCGCGAAATAGGTTGCCACGCCGTTAGCCGTAAAATCGACTCGGCCAGTCTTTAGCGGTAGTAGCCGAGATACGTCGTTCTGCCCGGGAATAACTCGCAGGGTGACGTTGTATTTGTCGCGCAGCATAGCGCCGATAGCAACGGCTTGGTTATATCCAGTGGATCCCAAATTGTATGCCGTCCAAGCCATCTGGCGCGGCAGCTCAATCTCACTGGGCTGGGCTGAAGCTGCACTTGTCAGTGACACTGAAGCAAGTAGGGAAACGAGCAGGGAAACGAATTTGACAGACTTAGTTCCACGCAAAGGTAGTGATTTCGGGCACTTCAACGACACGCTAATTCTCCTAGGCATTTTCGACACTGGGGCCAGAGACTAGCAGGGGCGGCAGGCAAGTGAAAGAAATATGCGGCTTCAACGGTTCACGCTAATCCCGCAAGAAAAGGCACTGTAGTGGCCCTTGATTCGAGGAATAGAGAGCGGAAAACTGTCTCACCTTTCTCGCCTGCTCTTTTATCACACTTTATTACAACCCGCTCATCACTCCCTGTTATCCCTATGGTATCCTCTACTAGATTTTGTATCTAATGAGGCTATAAAAATGAAATTAAGTCCTTCAACAATATTCGGCTCGCAGCCTAAAAAGCTCGCAAAAATGAGCTGTCTGGCCGCCGTTCTGGGCATATTGCCACAGATTGGCATGGGCCAGAATCTGGTCACCGACGATACCGCCGAGTGGTTCACCCTTGGTGGCGACTACGCCCACACCCGCTATACCCCAGCCGATGAGATCACGGCAGAAAACTTCGATGAGCTCGAAGTAGTTTGGGAATGGGATGGCTCCAGCTTTAACGGCCAATCAGGTCGTTCAACTCCTACTTATGTAGATGGCAAGCTATTCACCGTATCTGGCCCTCGCCGCAACGTGGTTGCGATCGATCCCAAAACCGGTGAAACCCTTTGGTCCTACCGCCTGCCAAACACGGGCCGCTGGGAATATTCCATGCGCGCTTCTTACGGCAAGGGAATTGGTTACTCCAGAGTCGACGGCAAGGGCGTGGTTTATATCTCCACCCCTGGCTTCTTCCTAGTAGCACTTGATGCCGAAACTGGCGCCCCTCTAGAAGGCTTTGGTGGGCAGGTACCAGTAGATGGCTTCCCTGCAACTGGCGTCGTGGACATGCTTGCTGATCTGGGCCATCCCTATGATCCGTATGAAGGCATTCCACTAGAGACTGGCTACATCACTACTTCCTCACCACCGATTGTGGTTAATGACACCATTATCGTTGGTAACTCGGCCGAGCAAGGTTACTTGCAGGCGAGAATTGAAAACGTTCCCGGCGATATCCTCGCGTACGACAAGACTACTGGCGCGCTCAAGTGGAAATTCAATGTGATTCCACAGCCGGGCGAGTACGGCCACGAGACTTGGGAAAACGATGCATGGCAATGGACAGGAGATGTATCTTCTTGGGCGCCGCTTACAGCCGATCCTGAGAACAACATCGTCTACGTTCCAACCAATCCACCCACAATCGATTACTACGGCGGCTTCCGCCCTGGCGATGGCCTGTTCGGCACTAGCCTAATTGCACTGGATACTGAGACTGGCGAACGACGCTGGCATTTCCAGACAGTACATCACGATGTGTGGAACTACGACAACCCAGCTGCGCCTATTCAGCTAGATTTGAATATCCCTGGCCGAGGAGTAGTTCCTTCTGTACATCAGGTAACGAAGCAGGGCTTTGTCTACTCTTTCGATCGTATGACGGGTGAGCCGCTTTGGCCTATGGAAGAGCGCGCTGTTCCTGCGTCAATGGTTCCTGGCGAGAAGCTTTCTCAAACCCAGCCTTTCCCATCTAAGCCGCCTCCCTTCGAAATGCAGGGCCTAAGCGAAGAAGACCTAATCGACTTCACGCCTCAACTGCGTCGCGAAGCACTCGAAGTGTTGGCTAATTACGACATGGGGCCGCTATTTAATCCGCCAATCCATTCGGATGACCCAGCCGGCAAGATTGCGTCTGCGATGTGCCCAGGTGACGGTGGTGGTGCAAACATTAACAACCCACCAGTTGCAGACCCTACAACCGGCTTCCTCTATGTTACATCTAGAAGAGCTTGTAGCTGGCAACGTGTTATTCCTGGCGAAGAGGCAGATGCTCGCATTGACCAACCAACGGGAACTACTTTCGCTGCCTATGCAAATGGCGCCCGTCCTCGCACACCTCGCCTTGCTTCAGGCTTGCCATACTGGAAGCCACCGTATAGCAATATCACTGCTTACGACATGAATACAGGCGAGATAGCATTTCAAATCCCAACAGGTGAGACGCCTGACCGTATCCGCAACAACCCTGCTCTAGAAGGAATAGACATTGGCGATACTGGTACTGGAAATGCTATTACCATGGTAACTACTCGTAACATGCTGGTTTATTCAGACATGGACCACGATGGTACAACCGCATTGCTATACGGCATCGATAAGCAGACCGGCGAAGAAATTGGTCGTATCGAAGTGCCAGCACAAAGCCGCTATGGCATGAGCTCTTGGATGCACGATGGACATCAGTACATCATCTTGCAAACAGGCGCCAAGCTAACTGCAATGGCATTACCTGGCGCACGTGCGACCGGTGGTGCAGCGCATTAAACTGTAAGCCGGTCTACTTTAGATCGAAAGACAGTAAGTTCGAAAATAAAAGGGCGAAAGGATTTTTATTCCTTTCGCCCTTTTTTGTTGGTCATCTATTTTCAGTCCCAGCCCCAGCCCCAGCCCCAGCCAAAATTGGACTGATTCAAAAATGTGCCTGTAAGAACATCCTTGATTTCAATCCCATAGGCTAGTCGGCGCGGCATTCTGTCGCACCTATTGGGTATTTTCAGTTTTATTTAAGAGCCTCCACACTGTAGAATCGGGAAATTCTAAAGAGCAGAGGCAACACAATGACTATCCCAGTATCCAGACGAGAATTCCTTAATTTACTGGGAGCCTATGGCGGCACATCTGCCGTGCTACAGGCTGGTGCAGCTCTGGGGTTTATGCCCGCCAGTAGCCAAGCTGCCGAGATATCCCTGCAAGCCAATTCGGGCAAAAAAGTTGCCATACTGGGCACCGGCATATCTGCACTGACCACCGCTTGGGAGCTAACCAAAGCTGGATACGACTGCACTCTACTTGAGGCCTCTCACCGCCCGGGCGGACGAATGTTCACCGTACGCGCCGGCACAGTCATCGACGAAATTGGAAATTATCAGCGCTGTGAGTGGGATGACGACCCTCACCTGTACTTTAATGCCGGCGCCGCGCGCATCCCAAGCATTCACAGTAATGTGCTGAAATACTGCAAAGAGCTGGAAGTTGAGCTGCAAGTATTTGTTAACGAAAGCAGGACAGCTTGGGTACAAGATGACGCGTTCAATGGGGGCAAGCCGGTTCGTAATGCCGACTATTCATCGAGCATGCAGGGATTCGTTTCAGAAATGCTTGCCAAGTCCTTGGGCGAGTCACAGCTAGATTCCTCACTAACCGAATCCGAATCGGAAACATTGCTAGGCATGGTACGTAGCTTTGGCGACCTGAATGAAGACATGCTGTACAAAGGTACGGTCAGAGCTGGCTATGGTTCAGGTGGTTTTCTGGATCATGGCACTACGAAAGATGTAATTGCATTACGTGATCTACTAAAGACACGGTTAGCGCGTAACGTGATGGTCACCAATCAGGAAGGGACAGGTAGTGGTCCGCTTCTTATGCAGCCAGTTGGTGGAATGGATCGCATTATTTACGCCTTCGCCAATCGGCTCAAGGATCGAATTAAATTTCTAGCCCCAGTAACCGAAGTCATGGTGAAAGATGACGGTGTCGAAGTTGCCTATGAGCAAAACGGCGTTACTGAGATGCTGAAGGCTGATTACTGCTTCAACTGCATTCCCAGCCATTTGATGACTGGAATACCCAACAATTTCCCTGATGATTATACCGAGGCGTTAGGTTACATACGCCGCGGCAATGCCTATAAAGCAGCATTTCAGGCCAAGGAGCGGTTCTGGGAGAAGGAAAATATTTACGGAGGCATAACTTGGGTTAACGCACCTACTCAACAAATTTGGTATCCGCCACATAATATTCATGGCAAGAAAGGTGTAGTACTCGCGGCCTATAATTTCGGCGGTGCCAACTACACTGAAATGTCTCAAGAAGACAGGATTGAAGACTTCCTTAAACATGGCGAAAAAGTTCATCCTAACTATCGTGAGATGGCAGAGAAGCCCATCACTATCGCCTGGCATCGGATGAATAACATGCTCGGCTGTGCAGCTAGATGGGCTCGAGATGGCGCCTGGTCCGAGAAAGAAGAGCAAATGTATGAAACTCTTAGACAACCGGTAAATGGTCGTCACTACTTAATTGGTGACCAGAGCACGCAGCACTCTGCCTGGATGGAGAGTGCTATTCAATCTGCTCACTACGCAATGGCAGATTTAGATCAAAGAGTGAGATCAGAACCCGCATGAAAAAATTTATAACAGCAACAACACTAATAGCCCTATCCGCTTTCTTCAGCATTGCCTCACAGGCAGCCGAGGGCGACGTAGGAGTAGCAGCTACCATGGACGATCGCTACTGCACCACCTGCCACGGTGCTGAAGGCAGAGGAAATATTGCCATTGACGCTCCCCGACTAGCGGGCATGGAAGCTTGGTACCTGAAACGCCAACTGGAAAATTTTCGCGCAGGCATTCGTGGAACACACGGTGAAGATACACAGGGCATTGCCATGCAACCTATGGCGGCAAAACTCACTGATGAAAGTATTGCTGATATCGTCGACTGGGTTGGCGACTGGGAATACGTGCCTGCAGAAGCTACCGTCGATGGCAACGTAAATCAGGGGCGTAACGCCTTCCAAAGCTGTGCCGCTTGTCACGGAGCTAATGCTGAAGGCAATGAAGCACTGGGAGCGCCCGCTCTAGCCGGACAAAATGATTGGTATATGATTACTCAGCTAAGAAATTTTCGCGCTGGGTATCGAGGATCCCATCGAGAGGATACTTACGGCAGTCAAATGCTGACCATGTCAAAAACATTAAGAGACGATCAGGCAATCATTAACGTCGTGAGTTACATTAATACTCTTCAGAAATAGAAATTTGGCGATTCTGCCTAATTATTTCATGAGAGTTTAAAAGGGGAAGGAGGGATTTACTGTCAATCCCTTCTTCCCCTTTATCATTAGGCAGCAGTAAATTGTTCTAAGAAGCTCTTAATGGCAGGCACTACACCAACCTCGTTAAGCAGCGGCGCATGACCACGACCTTCCACCTCGAACGATTCCATTGAGGGATGAGCAGAGGCCATCTTTGCTAGCACCTCGGCACTCAGAATATCGGAATGGGCGCCCCTTATCACCAACAAAGGAATGCCGCTTAGTGATTCGAACAGGGGCCAGAGATCGAGCGGGGTTGCATCCGCATCCTGCGCCTCAAACAGCTTAGAGATGCCAGGGTCGAAGTTTAATACCGGCCTACCGTCCTTATCTTCTTGGTACAAACGCTTGGTGAACTCCTGCCATTGAAGATCACTAAGCCCGGGAAGAGCCTCCTCCTGCAAGGCACGCGTCTCGTCTACAGCTTCATGCCAACTCTTAACCCTAGCAGGGTTAGATACATAGCTTCGAATGCGAGCTAGGCCTACCGGGTTCACTTCCGGCCCTACGTCGTTCAGAACAATACCGAGAACAACGACAGGCGCAGTTGCAGCCAGTGTCATAGCTACTAAGCCGCCTAGAGAAGTGCCAATAAAAATAGCCGAGTCTATGCCCTCAGCCTGCAAGAGGCTGGCAATGTCTTGGGCATAGGTCGCTGGATGGTAGTTTTCAGGATTAGGATCTATCGCCGAGCGGCCGCGGCCTCGAAGGTCCACAGCTAGCAGCCGAAAGTCACCTGCTAGCGTCTCACAAAGCTCTTCGAAATCCGCTGAATTTCGGGTCAGGCCCGGAATAAAAATCAGCGTAGGCGCGCAGGCCTGGGCTGAGTAATCGCGAGCATAAAGCGTTAAATCGTCATGACTCTTAAAGAACAGATCCTTGTAGTGCGGCATTATTTCTTCTCTGCTTTTCTGCTAACTGCGGGATTGGCACCGTTATGGATACTCCTCCCGCAATAGCCCAGAATTCTCAGTTTCCTAGAAATCGGCAGAGAGACTAAGAACCCAAGTACGCGGCGCGCCGTAGAATCCGAGTATAGCGTCCTCGCCTGCTGTAGCCGGGAAATTGTAGCCACCGGTACGGTACTCCTCATCATTGATATTCTTCAGATGTAAACCAACCGTCCATATGTTCGCGGGCGTATACCACACAGCACCTGCATCCCACAGGGTGTAAGACCCTTGATCCAAAATAGTGGCCGAGGCGTCGAACATCCGAGTCTCGTCGCGGTAAGAGATCGCAGTATTCAGCACTAAGCTTCCGTAACTTCCTAGGTCGGTACTGTAGTTTAAGCTAAATTGTCCGTTCCAATCTGGAGAATTCTGCATTTCCCAAGGAGCAATTATGGTACCCGTGCCATCGTCATAAGGCTTCGCTACGTTACCAAACCGCGCGTCCTGAACGTTAATAAATTCCGCGTTCATATGACCGACAACCAACTGTGCCGCTAGATTCTCTGTAACCTGCGCAATAGCCTCTAGCTCGAAGCCTTTTATTTCCGACTCTCCTGCGTTGATAACTGTAGAGGAGAATACGGCAAGCCCCGGAGCCGGCGCCTGAACTGTTACCTGCATGTCTTCGAAGTCAGACTGAAATGCCGTGACATTCAAGCGCAGCCGATCATCGAGAAACTGTGATTTTATGCCGATCTCGTAGGTGTCAACGACTTCAGGGTCATAGCCCTGTTGAGCGATAGGATTCACCGCATTGTCGGCACGCATATCGAAACCGCCAGACTTAAAGCCGCTACTAATACTGCCGTAGAGCATTACATCGTCGCTAATCTTGTATGACAGTTTTACAGAAGGACTAACTTCACTCCAGTCGTCCTTGGTCAGACTCTTCGGATAGGCAGTACGAACAGCTAGAACTGTATCGTTCGCCGCGTTGCCAAATGTTATCCCTGAGCCCTGCGTTGTACTTCCTACAGCTGAGTTCGATGTGATGATGAACTGACGATTGACAGAAGCTGCCTTCTCATCTTTGGTGTAGCGCAGGCCTGCTGTTAACGTCGTGCGATCACTTAGATCAAAATCGCCACTAAAATACAGTGAAGTACTTTCAGTATCCACATCACCGAATACTCCGTTGTTAAACTGCGAATTTGTCAGGACGCCTGAACTAAATTGACCAAACAACGCGTCGAATCCCCCAGCCGCATTTCCGTCGTAGTAGTACAGACCAGCCACCAGATTGTAGTTGTCGGCGCTATAGTTTATCTGCAACTCGTGTGAATCCTGTTCGTCACGATAGATTGCGGGTACTTCGAATGAGTCAAGTGGTGTGCCATCGAAATCGATGCGCGTATCGGTAGCTCCCTCGCGACTGGCGAAGACATACTTCATTGATAGGCGATCGCTGATGTCATAATTGGCGGTGAAAGAATAGCCCTCGCTTTCAACACTGCTCGTCTTAGACATGCCGCATTCTGAATCGTAAACATTGGGCAGTGCTTCGAAAAACTCACCATTCGGAGCCGCCACTGTGTTGGTGCCAAAACGTGAACCACAGCGGTTGTTTGAATCGTCCTGAGTCTTATCTATCGCGAGAGTGAACGATAGAGCGTCGGTAGCTAAGTATCTCAGCGATAAACGGCCGCTGACTACATCCTTGTTGTAGTTTTCTTCAGTACGAGAGAACGCTCCCGTGGTCTGATTGTAGCTTTTGTATTGAGTTCCATAGCCATCGCGCTGCAAACTTGCAATCGCGCCACCAACAAACAGCCGGTCTTCTATTAGTGCTACCTGGCCACTAAATGTTAGATCTCGCTGGCCGTAGTCGCCAGCCGTGAGTTTCACTTTACCGCGAGTCTCGCCATCCAGTTGACGGGTGACATATTTCACAGCACCGCCAATCGTGTTCTTACCGTACAGTGTTCCCTGCGGACCACGTAACACTTCGATGCGCTCAACATCATAGACATCGAGGACAGCAGCTTGGGGTCTCGCGATATACACGTCATCGACGTAAATACCGATACCAGGCTCAAACCCCCAGAGTGGGTCTTGCTGGCCGATACCACGAATAAACGCGGTGAGCGTGGAATTTGTACCGCGACTTTCGCGCATTTGCGTATTCGGCACACTCTTTTCGATGTCGATCAGAGTCGTAATGCCCCTCTCTTCCATCTCTACAGCGCTAAACGCGGTCACCGCGATCGGCACCACCTGTAGATTTTGTTCACGACGCTGTGCGGTAACTACAATTTCCTCTAACACGGCATTGCCCGATTGGGCCAGTGCAGCTTGGCTGACTAGGCCCGTGCTGGCGCCAGCAAGCGCCAAACAAATAGTTGTGGAAAGCTTCGACTTGCGGAATTTTAAAGTATTCATGGTGCACCCTGATTCGAGTGAAAATTATTGACGAATTGGCGGCCGACCCTGCTTCCGCTAACCCCTCCCGGTACAACGGCTGATATCGACGCGAAACCGTCCTCAACAGTTGTTGAATCTTGAATAACATTATTCAACATCTGTTGAAATGTCAAGAAACCTACACGATTATTTTGTCGAATCAGCTGTTAGACGCAGCCAAGCCAGGCCAATTAGGCCGTAACCCAAGGACAGGAGGATCGCGTAACTAGCAGAAACTGCAGGGTTTTCTATACCCATTAGCAGGTGTAAGAAGAAATGCCCAAACAGACCGATAAGCGAGGCGCCGAACACCAGCCACAGAGGTAGCGCCCCTCTCACTAGGACGCCAAAAAGCATAGGGACCAGGGACGCTGCGGCCAGACCATACACTCCTTTTTGCGCAAACAGACCAATTAGCGGCGGAGAACTCCAAGCCAARACTAGACCGACGAAGCCCACCCCWACAAGCACCCAGCGCGACCATAACAAGCCGTCGCGAGTATTGTTGCTAAGCGGCGCTACGATGTCGTTTACCACTATGGCAGACAGCGATACAAGAATACCATCGAGTGTACTCATGCCTGCCGCCAACAACGTCAACATAATAAACGTTAGGAATATCTCGCCTAGAGGAGAGCCGGAAAATTCATAATTCAGATATTCCACCACGACCGTATCTTGGGCGGTTATTTCGAGGCCTGAGAGGCGCGCAAAAAAGCCTACCATAAGTACAAGTGTGAATATGAAACCGACGACGACGGTGGTTCCAATGAATTTGTTCAGATCTGCTGCACTGCGCAGATACAGCACCTTGGTAAGTATGTGGGGCTGTAACATGAGAGCGTAGGTAATGATGAAACCACTCGCGAATACCGAGAAGAAGCTGTAATAGAGTTCACTGTCCGAGTTATACACAGCGGCGTAGCTTTCTCCCACACCAGCAAGTTCGGTAAAAAACCCGCCCTCAAAATACTTCAAGCCAAGAATAAACAACAGCAGAGCAACCACCAACATGATAATTCCCTGCAATGTGTTGGTATAGGCATGAGCATAGGTCCCCCCCATAAGCACATAGGAGAAAACAAACAACAGAATCAGCACCAATGCTGTCTTCTGCTCTACCGGAAACAGGTTGGTTACAATCAGACTACAGCCGACGAGAATAAGAACAACGAAGGTGATCGATAATAGATTTATAAAAGCAAAGTACTGACTGAAACCACGGTGCTGATAGCGATGGTAGATCCAATCCGGCAATGTCAGCGCCTGGAACGATTCTCCGATGCGCAGAAAGCCTCGTGACAGAGTTAAAAACGCGGTGATAGTACCGGCGCTACCAGCAAGCCCATAATGCAGGTAAGCTGACAAGCCATGGACATAGATGAACCCAGGATTGATCACGAATGTGGCGGTTGACGCAATGGACGCGGCTAGTGTTATGCCGACGAGGTAGGGGCTCATATCTTTGTTGCCGATAGAGAAGCCCGAAATATCCTTAGTCCGGCGCATGCCAATCCAAGACAGGAAATACACCAGCACAACATAGCCGCCGGTTATTAAATACTTAAAATATTCGCCAGACATAGGCTAAGCCGCACCTTGCACTTTCATTGAATAGTGGCACAATATATTCAACATATGTTGAATATACAAATTTAAATGCAAGGAGCCTCTCGATTCTCCTCAGATAGGAACAGT
>JAESUT010000019.1 GCA_016762995.1 Gammaproteobacteria bacterium
CTCCGCTGCACTGCGCAGCGAGCTCAACTTTTGTTCGACGCTGGCATTGTTGGCCATATACTTGTAGATATTGATGTTGGCTCTGGAGGCGTCAGCTGTCACTTTATTCATGAGAGATTGACCCCAGTAGACGGCGAGTGTGGTAGCCGTGGAGTCGATGGAAAATTTGTAGTCCCAGTTTCGAAGTAGATCGATATATTCGAGGGTACGAGATTGAATAGAGGCCTGCAGCTCCCCTTGATTATCAACCGCGGTTATAAGCAGAAGGCCAGGAATCAAGTCTTCGAAGGCGGTGAGGGTGGGCTCGTATGCCGCGTCTATTAGCGTATCGATTGTGAAGTCGCTTCTGTTTTGCAATACACGAACGGCATGTACACCACGCGGGTTTTCCGAGTTGTTTGCCATATAGGAAGGGTAATCCTCTGCGCGCGGACTGTATTCTCCCGCCGCTGTGAATGGCCAGTTGTTGGTGTTCTGAATCCAGCCATTGGGCGGATTCAATAGGTGAATTATCTCGTCGACAGAGTGCAGGCCCTGCCATTCTGTTGCTGGGTTGCTGCCATCCAGCGGACTGTTCCAATCGAACGAGGTGTCACGAATCGGAATGAAGTTGCCATGATAGTAAGCAATGTTGCCATCGGAATCGGCGTATACCGTATTGTTTGAAGAGTTAGTCCTCAGCTCCATACTTGCGTAGAACTCTTCATGATTCTGTGCCTTGGTGCGAGTGTAGGATTGAGTGAGTGCCTTAATCGGCTCCTGCATGAGTCTAATGCTTACCCATTGACCATCCTGCTCACGAATTATTGGCCCGTGATGACTGTGATAGACAGTGAAGTTTTCTATCTCCGTGTTGTCACCATTCTTATAGGGAATGCTAATTTCAGTCTCGATTAGTTTCCGCTGCTCATCGCCAAACAGGTAATAGTAGCCATCATCTTTCTGCACTATGGTTTCCAGGTATTCATCAATCGCATCGGCGCGGCTTGATGTATGCATCCAGCCGGCATTCTCATTAAAGCCTTGATAGATAAAGAACTGGCCCCAAGTTACCGCCCCGTAGGCATTCAACCCTTCTTCGCTGACCATATGCAATTCGGAGCGAAAGAAGAAGGAGGTGTGCGGGTTGATTAGCAACAGCGCATCTCCGTTCTCTGTATTCGAGGGGGCGATCGCAAAGCCATTGGACCCGCGCGGTTCTCCATCAAAAACAGCTTCGGTCTGCGCCACTAGCGTGCCGTCACCATAGAAGTGTTGTAGTTCTCGAAGATTGACTCTCTCAATATCGCCGCCGATACTGCCTTCCGAAAACGTCAACGCCATCCACGGTTCGAAGCGCTCGATAACTCTAGGTGTCACTTCTGGATGTGTGTAGAGGTAGTAGTTGAGGCCATCGGCGAACGCATTCATCAATCTCTGCAACCACTCAGGGCTCGCATCAAACTGCAGCTGCATGTCAGCAGGGTCTATGAAAAGCTTCATACGAAGGTCACGAAACAGTTCGCCTTCTCCCTCGGCTTCTGCCAAACGCCCCATGGCATTGAGGTAGTTGGTTTCGACTCGATTAAAATCGTCCTCAGCTTGTGCGTAGAGCGTGCCGAATACGGTATCGGCATCAGTCTGCCCATAGATGTGAGCGATGCCCCACTTGTCTCTGCTGATGGTCACGTTGCTTGCTAGCCGTTCCCATCGTGCCAATTCAGTAGGATCGATCTGTGCGGTCGATGCAGGCGCTTGGCTTACTGGTTCAGCCTCCTGTGACGGCGGTGAACATGCTGTAAAAAGTACCGTCAGCAGCAAGGCTGATAAGGGATATTTATTCATAATCATTCACCTGTGCCGCGCAGTATCAGCAATGTGTTACTTAAGTGGTGAGTTACGAGCTAGTGTGGAATTTGTTGCCCATTAACCCATGTTTCTTCTACTTCGATCTGCCAAATTTCGCTCTCATCGATCGCGAACATGTCTCTATCTAGAATTATAAAGTCTGCTTTCTTGCCGGGCTCGAGAGTGCCTAGTAGGTTTTCCTGATGACCCGAATAGGCGGCGTCGATCGTGAAGCTTGCGAAGGCCTCAATAATGCTCATCTTCTCCTCGGGGAACCAACCACCTGGAGGTTGGTTGTTCTTGTCCTGGCGGGTGATTGCAGCGTGCAGCCCAAAGAACGGGTTCGGTGATTCGACAGGGAAGTCAGATCCATTGGCTATCAGCGCGCCGGCATCGATTAGCTTGCGCCAGGCATAGGCACCTTGAATGCGCACGTCGCCGATCCTGTCTACGGCCATGTTCTTATCGCTGGTCGCGTGAGTTGCCTGCATTGAAGGAATGACTCCTAGCTCGGCGAAGCGGAGTATGTCTTCATAGCGCAGAATTTGTGCATGTTCTATTCGGTGTCTTAAGCCTCTCGAATTGGTTTGTGCGATGAGTTTCTCGTAGCTATCAAGCACCACCTTATTGGCATTGTCACCGATTGCGTGAGTGTTAACCTGGAAGCCTGCGTTCATGGCGGCGCGCATAAAATACTCAAGACGTTCAGGCTTGTGCAATAAGAGACCCGTGTGCCCGGAAAGGTCAGAATAGTCATCGATCATCGCCGCACCGCGGCTGCCTAGGGCGCCATCGGCAGAGATTTTTACACTGTTCATAGTCAGTGTGTCATCCATGCTGCGGTAGTGTCCCTCTTTGAGGCGCTGTTCAAAGAAGCTGTCTCCGGCAGACAACATCACGTTGACGCGTATCGGAAGTGGCCCATCGTCTAGCAGCTTCTTATAGGCTTCTATTACACTGCTCTGTGCGCCGGCATCGTGAACGCTGGTCAAGCCTTGCTTTGCCAATTCAAGCATCGCTGTGCTTAGGGCGGATCTCAACTCTTCTGGGTTGAGAGGTGAAATCGCAGAGTTAATAAGATCTTCGGCATTGTCTATGAATACACCCGTGGGGTTGCCATCTTCGTCGCGAATGATTTGCCCGCCTTCGGGGTCTTCGGTTCGGCGATCCACTCCGGCTAACTTCATGGCCGCGCTGTTTGCCCATCCTGCATGGCCATCGACACGGCGGAGCCAGACTGGTTTATCGGGGAAGGCTGCATCCAGGCTCGCTGCTGTTGGAAATTCATTGCTGTCCCATAGCACCTGATTCCAACCGCGCCCCTGAATCCACTCGAGCTGTTCGTTATTCTCGGTAAAGTCTACGACTCGTTGTACTGCCTCTTCTTCAGTCTCGGTTCCCCGCAAGTCCACTCGCAATAGACTTAGGCCATAATTCAACATATGCCCATGAGCATCGATCAACCCCGGCATAAGCGTCTGGCCAGCACCGTCGATAAGCACATCTACTTGTTCTGGCAACTCTTCGCCCTCTGCGAAAATTTGATCCACCAAATCATCGGTAAATTGTATGGCGCTAAACTGCTGTAGCTCGCGATTCGCATTGAGCGTGTAGCCATTGACGTTTGTATAGAGAGTAGTGTCAGCGAGAACAGGGGCGCTGCTGATGCTCCCCAGTGACAAGGCTAGCGCGGGAAGGAATAGTTTCTTCATTATTAGTTGATACTTTTTTGGCGGATGGAGAAGGCTCGATACTAGCAATTTCTCTGTAGGCTGTCATGACGGCCAGAACGGCGGCAGGATTCAATGGGATTGTTTCAGTAGTTTTAGACGAAAAAAAACCCGGTCACTACTAAGTGACCGGGTTTTTACAAACAGCTAGCTGAGACTATTCACCTTCGCCTGTTTCCGCATCTACATAGCGGAAGAAGCCGAAGAACATCTCTTGCCAGGTTTGTTCCCCCCACGAGATTGTTGACGATGGGTCCGGGTTGAAAGGGTTATTCGCTGAGTTATCGAATGTAGCCCTGAACACCATCTCAGTACCGGCGGGCAAGAACTTAGGCTCTTTAAAGTCATAAGTCTTCTGCCAGTTAAACTGATAATTAGGTACGTTGAGTATTTCCTCTACCCTGCCATCAGGATAGACGAGTTTAAAATTGGCATCGTAACCGCGGAAATGCATGTGCGGGCCAACCATAGTCAAAAGAGCATCCTTACGGAATTTCTTGGTCGCTATCATCTCGTGATCGGCTTCGAATGGTTCGATGTTGATCTCAAGGTCAGCAGCTGAGCCGCCAAGTATTTGGCGATCTGGTTCTTTGTCCCAAAGATAGAGTCCGATTTCGGATGCATCTACCGCTTCTTTGCCTGAAGTGGTGTAGTGCATTTGCAGCATCAAGCCRCCGCCAGCTTGGAGTGGGTAGCCAGCACCTTCTGGATAGGTGTTAAGGGAGTTGCCTGGAGCATAAGCACCTAGRCCGATGCCTTGACTCAGAATTTCAAATTCATTCATTCCATCAGAGCCATATGAAAAAGCAATAATATGGTGAAGGACGGTAGTGTCACCTGGAGCGAACTCAACGGCTTTAACCCAGATGTCTTCGTCGAGATCTAGAGGAATCATGAGGTTACGATAGTCTTGGACGCCAGTCGCAGGAATGCGCTGCTCTGGAACAGAAATAATGATATCAGGTGTGCCGTTAGCCCACTTAACAACTTCTGGGCGGTACTCCGCAAGAGGGTCTGAATCGTCATTATTTGGAGAGCCTGCATTGATCCAGCTAACTAACTTTTGAGTCTCTTCGATAGTAATGTGGTTTACACCGTGGAAGCTTTCCACGAATTCATTATCGATCTGACCCGGTGGCATGCGCTTGGTGTAAAGCGTTTCACGAATCATCGGCGACCAACCTTGAACCATTTGGTGGCTGCTCATTGCGAAAGGGGCGATGCCGCCTTCCATATGACAGCTAACGCAGCGCTCCTTAAGAATAGGCGCAATGTCGTTGGCGTAGGAAATTGATGCAGTAACAGCGGCGCTTGCAGAGAAGTCGATCTCGCCGCCTTTGCTAGCAACCGATTCAGTGTCGAGTTCTTGGCCCGCAAGGATTGCTGTAAGCGCATCTGCAACATAGTGCTCTTTTGCGCGTCTTGCGCGGCTGCCTTCAGCAAAACGATCATTTAGCGCGCCACGATAAACAACTTCTTTGGCTGTAGGATCAAGAATTACTATTTCTGCAACTCGGCTAAGGCCAAGCTCTTTAGCTATCAATTGCGTGTCATCCATAAGGATGCGCAGAGTGATGTCTTCTTTCTCTGCGGCTTCTCGAATAGCTGACCTGTCAGTAGAGCCCGTGGAGTAGATCATCAAAAACTCAACCTTCTGCCCTTCGAATTGCTCAGCGACGTCAGCAAGGTCGGCTGCGGCACGCCGCGCGTCTCTGCTCTCTGGGTCGAAGGAAAAAAGAACAATGGCCTGTTCATCACTATGGCGGCTTAATTGAAAGAAGCGGCCATTGGAATCGGTTAGTGAAAAATCACTAATTCGGTCAGCGGCGTTGGCGGACATGCCAACGAAAGCTGCTAGCAGCGATGCAGTTGCGACCTTAGCAATTGTTGAAAATCTAAGCATTTTACTCTCCTCGAACTTCATAAATATCGGGTAGTGCTTTCTAATGTAGGTCGCATAGTAGGGGGCAATTCCAGGGAATACTTCCTGAAAATTAAAAACATACTGAATTTCAATAATCGAATAGCAGTTTTTCATGGAATTTGGCTGAAACTCAATGTTTTTGCGGGATGGGAATCAGTTAATGGCGAGATACGGCAGAATTATTGGCAATTGGAGAATTCACACGGTGTAGGTTCTAGCTCTTTTATTGGGGAAAATCAGCCCATCGCCAGGCCGGAATTAATATTCTCAGATGCTGGAGTTCAGGGGGTAGCAGGCGTTAAAATTCAGCTTCTTCTCCGCGTCTTATCGTACCCCCAGTGAGGTGATAGATTGCTTGTTAAATGCATAAAACAAACAGTAAGAGTCACTCGAGTAGGGTATTCGGCGTTTTCTGCCGGTTGTGCCTTTCCGTCCAGATTAGCCGCTCTGTCCATACTGCTGATGGCATCCATGTCCCAGAGTCAGGCCGCTGAACTGCGTATAGCCCATTGCTTGCACGGCTGCCCTACAGGGAGCAGCGCAGAGAACCACCTGATTCTTCGTCCGATCTATGCGCTTTCATATAACACCCGCAACAAGGTGGCGGATTGGGCTGCCTATCGTGTTACCTCCGGTTCTATCGGGATCGCATCGAGCTTATCGCGCGTGGCCGTTCTCGATGACTTCGTCGAAGAGACGCTGAGTGCGGTAGATTTTGTCAATGCCGAAGAGGTAGGGCTTACTCACGCGCAATTCGTGCCGCTGGTAAATTTCGCAGGCACCCCTTACTGGAATGAAGTGAATTACATGACCAATGCTGTGGCGCGCAGTCGGAATTTGAGTCAGGGCGCTTGGTATGGCTTGGAATGGTCAATTAGAAATTTGGTTAATCGGGAGACTGACGTGCATGTCTTGACCGGGCCTATTTTCAGAGAAACACCAGTCGCTGCGAATTTGGAGATACAGGCTCAGCACAGGGTGCCAGATGCATTTTTCAAGATTGTAGTCTCGATAGACAATCGAGCTACGGCGTTTATCTTCGATCAAGATTTACCCGTGCACGTTCATCACTGCGACCGCAGAGCCACTATCGATGAAATAGAGAGGCTTACAGGTTTAGATTTTTTCCCTGAAGATCCCAGACTAGTTTCGGGGATGTTGGACACCAGTCTGGGTTGTTTCTAAGTAAATATTCCTAGGGACAGGGTTTTAGGCTCTTGAAGGGCCTAGCGAATCTCTGCAAGGAAATAGTCATCACCTATAAGTTCATTGATGAGTCTGTCCAAGGCAGCACTAACAGTGACGGCCATGCCTTCGCCAGTAGGAGCTCTACCGCGACCAAATAGGTTTGTTTGCCACACCGTGCGACTGCCGCTCATTAGTTGCACAGAGGCGCGCAGTGTTAATTCTAGCGTCTCAACGCCGCCACGATCGATGATCTTTGCATCGATAGCGGTCAGGTTCCCCTGTAGGAACATATCGCCATCAGCGTCCACCAGATTTGCGCCCGCGTTCACGAAGCCGCTCTTCATAGCATCTTGAATTATTTCCGAGATTGCCTTCTCCGCTTGAAAACCATCGGCACCCAGAAGTTGGGCATCTGAAATCAGGCGTGGGTTTTCTACGGAACGACCGTCTGTAAATTCGGCAATGTGCAAACTAACTTTCATGTTGCTTAGATCAGCGCGTGGACTACCAGTCTTTTCGTAGTTGATGACAACGTCTTCCACGGCGAGGGCGGGAATGGAGAATAAACTAATGCAAGCAGCACATAGTGAAATCAGGAATCGAATTTTCATGGAGATAGTCTCTCGTCGTGTATTGATTTGCTGTTGGTTAGTGACTAATCGGATATCCAAATTAGCCGTATCTGTTCGGGTTCCGAGCATAATTGACATGATAAGCATGATCAAGCATAGCGTATGAATAGGAACTGAATAGAACCGAGTAAAGAGTTGCAAAGATGAGCAGCCGTTTCTCCTGCGCCCAGTATTTTATAGATGAGAACCGAATAAAAAGTTGTAAAAATGCAGTGCCGTTTCTCCTGCGTTCAGTATTTCATAGATGATACTTATAGAATACTTTTGCCTTTTCGGCAGCAATCATGTGACATAAAAAAGCCGTATCGAATTGCTTCGATACGGCTTAGTTTAAAGCGCTCTGAAGAGTTTCTTACAGCTCGTCAGCAGGCCAAGTTGGCGCGCGATCTACTACTGTTACCGGACGAATTCCTTGATAGAGGAACTTCTGTACACGGCTGCCTTCATAAGTCTCAGTGGTGTAGATGTTGTTCTGAGAGTCAGTGGCAATACTGTGAGGTGCGTAGAATGTGCCTGGCTGACGGCCACCTTGACCGAAAGTGTAAAGCACTTCCATTGACTCACGATCGATTACAGAGATCTTGAAGTTTTGACCGTCTGCAAGATAGATGAACTCTTGCTCAGGGTCACGTGAGAAGGCGATATCCCAAGTTGAACCTTGATTCAATGTGGCTGGGTTATAAACAACTTCTCTTACGTAAGTGCCGTCTTTACGGAACACCTGAACTCGGTCAGCACCACGGTCACATACATAGACAAGTCCGTCATTTGAAGGCTCTGCGCAGTGAACTGGGCCGCGGAATTGCTGAGGTCCAGGCTGGCCAGGAACGTATGTTACGTCGGCTGTATCGTCTGGAACATTGCCATAAGCACCCCAGTATCGCTTGAGTGCACCAGTAGCTACGTCAATAACTGCAACACGCTTGTTCTGGTAACCATCGGCGAAGTAGGCTTCACCGGCTTCGGCGTCAATGGAGATTTCAGCAACACGGCCGTAATGCGTCTCGCTGTTACTGTCGCGATCTTCGCCTTGCAAACCGATTGTGCGGATGTATTCGCCATCACGTGTAAACACGAGGACGTGTGAGTCACCGGCGCCATTACCACCGATCCAAACGTCACCGTTAGGCGCGATTTCGATACCGTGGTTAGATGCAGGCCAAACATAGGGAGCGCCTTCAACAGGTCCGCCCCATGCATTGATTATGTTGCCTTCAAGGTCAAATTCAATAATTGGTGGCGCAGGAGTACAGCATTCTGCAACGCCGCCTTGTAGACCAATTTCAGTGTTGCCACCAAATTGAGACGCGTCGTTTCTGTGAACGATGAAGATATGATCTCTCTCGTCTACGTCAACACCAATTGTGTTGCCCATTGCCCAATGATTTGGGAGTGGTTTAGGCCAGAACGGATCCACGAGAAAATGTGGTGCCATTACATCGTCAGATGCGGCGATACTTGGCTCTAATATTTTCGATTGTCCAAGTCCTAAGACAACCAATGCAACGACCAGAGTTGCACCTATAATTAATTTCTTTGTCATTCTTATTTTCCTCCAAATGCCCGAGTTGCGGGGGGTTTAAACTCTTTCAGAGCAAGGGCGAGTATACTCACTTCTTTGTAGACAGTATACTCACAGGCCAAATTATCAGGGGGCTCGGTGTAAGTATTTGTAACAGCCTTTAGATGGTCACGATAGATGTACAATCGAGACCCCAGGCAACTTCCACTAGCCTCCACCTATCTAACTGAAATCACTAATAATAAGCATGAAATCATGAATAAAATTGGCGCAGTATTAAGCGTAGTTTCGCTTAAAAAACTACTAATACCTTGTGTGTTGCTCGCGGCTATCTTGATGCCATCATTGAGTTTGGCTCACAATATTCCCAGCCGTGTCACTGTGTATGCGTTCGTTAAACCCGAAGGGAATCAGCTGACGGCGCTATTACGTGTGCCCATGGAGGCTTTTGGCGAGATCAGTTTTCCGCTGCGAGGCCCAGGCTATCTGCAATTTTCAGAGGCGGAGTTTTCTCTGAATGATGCGGCTCGGGTCTATATCACAGAATCTATTCATTTCTATGAGAACGGTGAGGAATTGACAGAGAAGCAGCTAGAGGCGGTTCGAGTCTCGCTGCCGTCAAACCGCTCCTTCACTACCTATGATGATGCCCTAGAAAACATTCTCAGCCCACGGCTGGAGGATTCGGTAGATTTATTTTGGAGGCAGGGTGTGCTGGATGTCATGGTGACTTACCCTATTTTGTCGGATCAGTCTGAATTCTCTATCAATCCAGAGATTGGCACTTTGTCCAGTCAGACCACGACGGTGCTGCGCTTCTTGTTGCCGTCGGGTGCGGAACGCGTTTTCAACTACCTAGGTAATCCGGGTGTGGTGCTATTGGACCCGCGCTGGTATCAGGCTGCGTTAAGATTCGTGAAGATGGGCTTCAGTCATATTTTGGACGGCATAGATCACTTGTTGTTTCTATTCTGCCTGGTGATTCCTCTGCGTAGCATGCGCGCGCTAATCCCGGTGGTTACATCGTTCACCATCGCCCACTCGATAACCCTGATCAGCTCGGCATTTGGCATGGCGCCTAACGCGATCTGGTTCCCGCCTTTGATCGAAACGCTAATAGCGCTTTCCATTGTCTATATGGCATTCGAAAACATAGTCGGCGCAAAGCTGCAGCATCGTTGGGTGGCTGCTTTTGGTTTCGGATTGGTACACGGTTTTGGCTTTTCTTTTCTGTTTAGCGATACGCTACAATTTGCCGGCGGGCATCTGTTCTCGTCATTGCTGGCGTTTAATGTAGGTGTGGAATTTGGTCAGATACTTGTGCTCATCTTAGTCATTCCTTTGTTGAGAGTCTTGTTTCGCTTCTTCGTTGCTGAACGTGTTGGTACCATTCTGCTTTCAGCGTTGTTGGCGCACAGTGCATGGCACTGGATGCTGGATAGAGGCACGACCCTTGCGCAATTTCAATTGCAGATGCCCATCATCGATTCGATCTTCTTCTCAGGGTTAATGCGCTGGGGCATGATGTTAATCGTTATCGGGCTCGCGCTCTGGGGAATGTACGAACTTTTCCGCCGCTTCTCGCTAGTGGAGAACATCGCTACCTATGGTGCTAGTCGCGACTCTAAGAGCTAGACTTAATGCATTCGTCACTCTTTATAGCTGGCTTAAGTAGGTGTTTTTGAGCCAACGTAAAGCTCATTAAGTTATTGAATTAAAGTAACTTAATAGAAATCTCCAGCTGTTTGTCAGTTTCAATTTGTCACAAAACCTTACAGTCTATTGTTCTTGCTAATAAGCGGATTGCGCTAAGCTATCGGCATTGCTCGAGTCCAGAGTTAGGTGGACTCTGCTGTTGCCTCATAGTGGTAGCGCGACGTGCGCTTCTAAGATGAATTATCTCTTACACTCTGCAGCGACCTTGCTAACTGAAAGGTTACTTAAATGAAGAAGCTAAGCGCATTAGTKCTCGCCGCATTGAGTATTGTCTTCGCGGGTCAAGTCCATGCTGGAGCCGAGCGAGTAGGGGATTTCGCTTTAATCGACCATGAGGGCGTTTTCCATCAACTGCAGAAATATGGCGATAGCAAAGCTGTCGTCATCATTGCTACAGCGGCGAGCTGTATCGATAATATTGAGAAACTGCACAAGTATCGCTTGCTGCGTACCACTTGGGAGCAACAAGGTATTACCTTCCTTGCCGTAAATTCYGGTGCATTGGATAGTGTTGCTGATGTCCGCCTGATGGACAATTTGTACAATTTTGGTATACCMATTTTGTTAGATGACAGTCAGCTTGTGGCCGAGAGTCTTGGCCTAAGCAAGGCTGGTGAGATAGTGGTTTTGGAGCCGACGCGCAGTCAAATTCTTTACCGCGGTGGTTTAGATACGGATCCAGTGAGAGCACGGCCCTCGCTCAATATTGAAGCCGTAGCAGGGACTACCTTTTTTGCCGATGTGTTGGCTGCAGTGGTGGCAGGTAATGCGGCCTCAATCGAGCACACCATCATCACAGACGCAGTCGGTTGCGAGTTGCAATTTCCAGCCCGAGAAATGCATGCAGGCAATGTGCCTGACTACGCGACCGAGGTTGCTCCGATATTAAAAGAAAAGTGTAGTAGCTGTCATGTAGAAGGCGGCATAGCACCCTTCGCTATGGACTCGCATATGATGGTTCAAGGTTGGTCGCCCATGATGAAAGAAGTCATGATGACTAAGCGCATGCCTCCCGCTCAGGTTGACCCTAACGTAAATCATTTTACCAACGCGCGTTATATGGATGCCCAGGAGTTACAAATTCTCATTCATTGGATAGATGCGGGTTCGCCCCGTGGTGTCAGTGAAGTCGATCCGCTCACTCTGATCGAGTCTCCTAACTCGGTTTGGGCGCTCGGTGAGCCCGATTACATCGTCGATGTGCCGGCCTTCACCGTGCCCGCAACCGGCGTCTTAGRCTACGAGAATGTCACTRTCAATCTGCCTTTCGARGAAGATGTCTGGGTGAAGTCRGTRCAGCACCTTCCMGGTGACCGCCGCGTTCTTCATCATTTRCTGAGCTTTRTCGTTCCTGCCGRCTATGCTGMRGAAATTATTGAAGGMGAGAAYGATAACTACAGGGAATTTCTAGAAGGCTATGCKCCGGGYAAGGATGAAGCAGTAACATACCCTGAAAAAACAGGTGTATTTGTGCCCAAGGGTTCCGCCGTGCAAATGTCTGTGCATTACACGACATTCGGGAAAGAGACTATCGATAGTACAAGGCTAGGCCTCTACTTCGCCGACGAAGAGCCTGAGTATCAGTATTCTACTTATTCCCTAAGTCATGGTGGGCGCAATATCGAAATCCCGCCGGGTGTATCCGATCATGAGATGCGTGCGTCCCATGTGTTCGAGGATGAGGTGGTGCTACACGGGCTACGGCCGCACATGCATTATCGTGGCAAGCGTATGCGCTTTAGCGTCGTCTATCCAGATGGCACCAAGGATCAAATCATTAATGTGCCAGACTACAATTTCGCTTGGCAACCAACCTACCGTCTCTTGGAACCTATGTTATTGCCTGCCGGATCAAGAGTGGTAATCGAGGGCGCCTTTGATAACTCCCAATATAACCTCGGTAATCCAGACCCAGCTGCGGCTGTCAGGGGAGGTGCTCAGAGTTGGGATGAGATGTTTATTGGCTATCTTTCTTACAATAAAACCAGCCAATAGGTGCAAGCTAGCCTCCATGGCTCTTCCTCTGAAGAGCCGAATTTGGCTTATTTAGTGTGGCGGGGTCCAATCCTGGCGCTTCCGACTAAATCTAGAGCGCATCGAGGAATGCTCGCTAGAAACCCTCGATAAGCCGCCCCGTATCTACGTTGTTTTGTTACAAAGAGTAATGTTTCAGGCTGCGCATCTTGCATCAATTGGGCTAGACTGCGGTGATTAATGAACTGACTAACAATTAGCTTTTTGGAGTCTTACAAATGAATAAACTAATCGGGTTTGGTATAGCTCTGATCACATCAGCTCTATCTGTTTCAGCTATGGCGCTGCCCGATAGAGTGGGTGACTTCGGGCTTATGGATAGCAACGGCGATTTTCATCAGTTGAGTCGTTACCGTAATAAAGAGGCATTGGTCATAATGTCTTTCGATAGCAGTTGCTCAGCCATCAATTCGTCTGTAGCCAGTTTAGAAACGTTGGCATCTGCATGGAGTGGTCAAGGTATTGCATTTGCGTTGATCAACTCCTCGGCAGAATCAGATATTGAGGCGATTCGATCCGCCAAGTCAGCATTGGGTACTGAGTTGCCATTGCTACTCGACAGTGGACAGATCGTTTCTGAAACACTCGCCCTGACTAAGGCCGGCGAGATCGTAATCCTTGATCCAGAACGGCTTACTATTCTCTACCGTGGCCCGGTAGCGAGTGCGGCGGCTACACTGTCTAGTGAATTGGCYGGGACARTTGATAGCACTGTGATTGTCGATGCTGTTGGKTGCGACCTTCAATTTCCCGYTAGAGAAACTCACGCTAGCGCGGYTCCAGACTATGCGAGCGAAGTTGCACCGATTATTGCTGAGCAATGTGCAACYTGCCACCGCGAGGGTGGAATTGGACCRTTCGCKATGGATAGCCACCTGATGCTACAGGGCTGGTCGCCGATGATTCGTGAAACGCTTATTACYAAGCGCATGCCCCCTACACAAGTTGACCCAAATATTGGCCACTTCAACAATGCTCGCTATATGTCAGATGCGGACCTGCAAACCCTTGTTCATTGGATCGATGCTGGGGCGCCTCGCGGTGCATCTCCTATAGATCCTCTAACAGAGATTGATTTGCCTAATTGGAAAGAGTGGAGCCTAGGCGAGCCTGATTACATCGTTAAGGCGCCGAAGATGGAAATTCCTGCCACTGGTGTTCTCGACTACATCGATGTGGATGTTGAACTCCCTTTCGACGAAGACAAGTGGGTTAAAGCGGTTCAGTTTATTCCTGGTGATGAGTCAGTACTTCATCACCTTCTCACTTACGTAACTGCGCCTGCCGAGAATTTCGATGGCGGTGAAGGCAACACAACTTCTGTCGCGCGTCGCTTTCTAGAGGGTTATGCCCCCGGGAAGGTAGATGCGATGTCCTTCCGTGAAGATACGGGTGTGTACATTCCTAAGGGCCATAAATTGTCCATGCAGTTTCACTTTACAACTAACGGTAAAGCGACAACTGATGAGTCACTTATCGGTCTGTATATGTACGACGAGCCACCTAAGTACGAGAATTTCACGCGTTCGGTAGCGTCGCAGTTCAAAATTCCTGCGTATGATCAGGATTACGAGTCAGCGGCACATTATACGTTCGACGAAGATGTGGTATTGACTGGCCTGCGTGCCCATATGCACTTCCGTGGCAAGGACATGAAGTTCTCCATGGAAAATGAAGATGGCACAATGACTGATCTGCTTAGCGTCCCAAACTACAGCTACGCATGGCAGCCTACGTATGAATTGGACGAGCCAGTACAGATTAAGGCGGGCACTACAGTGCATGTTACCGGCGCTTTCGATAACTCCGAATACAATCCGGCGAACCCTGACCCTTCCAAAGAGCTTGTTTTTGGATTGCAGAGCTGGGATGAGATGTTTATCGGTTACTGGACGTATCATGCGGCGACACCATCTAATTAAGCTCTGGATTAGCTAGGAAAAACCCGGTCATGCAGATGACCGGGTTTTTTTTGGTCTATTGGAAGGCAGGTCGCGCACAGGGTCTGCATATTTCACTGCAAACGAGCCTTCAGATCTGACTGTTTGCTGCGAAACACCCAGACCCTGCGCGCTAATATTGGCGAAAGCGGGAGTATCGTTTTTAACTTCAAAAATCTCAGGCATCGAGTCGATATTTGGGGGGCTGCTGGCGAACAGTCAGAGCCGGAGGCTCGTGAGTAAGTAGTCCCGCAAATGGCGACGGCTGATGTTTTGTGAGCCGATAATCTGGGGAAAAAGCTGAGTCCATAAACTTCAATCAAAGCCAGTAATTACGAGACTTTACGTTGTATCGCCGTCCCCTAACTTGCTATGATGCCGAACTTCGATTTCATAATAATAATCTGGGAGAGCACTTAATGTCCTCGATCTTCATCGTCATTTTCGGGCTGGTTGGTTTTTCTTTTGGCTGGTTTGTCTATTCTAAATTCATCGCAGGGAAAATCTATCGCTTAGACCCTGACTATGTAACTCCAGCGCATCGAATCAACGACGGTATTGACTATGTCCCTACCAATAAATATGTACTCTGGGGCGCCCACTTCACGGCTGTAGCTGGTGCGGCACCTATTGTAGGCCCTGCGATAGCGGTATATTGGGGTTGGGTTCCGGCCCTATTGTGGGTGACATTCGGCAGCATATTCTTCGCCGGTGTTCACGATATGGGAGCATTGTGGGCAAGTAACCGTCACGGTGCGAAATCAATCGGCGCTCTTTCCACCGATGTTATTGGCAAGCGTGCTTCGGCCTTGTTCATGGTTATAATCTTTCTGCTGTTGGTGTTGGTTAACGCGATGTTCGCAACCATCATTGCAACAGACATGGTTATATTCCCGTCATCGGTATTTCCTGCATGGGCTGCGATTCCAGTCGCGATTTGCATCGGAGTATTGATTCGTAAAAATTACAATCTGTTGCTAATTTCAATAATAGGTGTAGCGATTCTCTACTTCACTATCTATGTAGGCAGTGTWATGCCTCTTGAATTACCGGGCGATATGTTTGGCCTTGGAGCGAATGGCAACTGGATTATCCTGCTGTTTGTGTACGCAGGTATWGCRTCAATGTTGCCGGTATGGCTGTTGTTGCAACCACGTGACTACATCAATGGAGCGCAGCTAGTCGTAGGTTTGTTCGTTCTCTATAGTGCGGTATTTATTGCTCTACCAGATGTGACTGCACCGGCGTTCAATCCGAATCTGGCTGAGGGGACTCCGCCTATATGGCCAATCTTATTCGTTACAATTGCCTGTGGTGCTCTGTCAGGATTCCACGGCATCGTGGCTTCCGGAACCAGTTCTAAGCAGCTGAGCAACGAAAAAGATGCGCGTTTTGTTGGTTATTTAGGTGCGCTTGGCGAAGGTTCGCTGGCGTTGATAACAATCGTTGCCGTGACTGGGTCTCTGTACGCAGCAACGGGCGCGGAATGGGATGCGATCTATTCTGGTTACGCGAGTGGCCCTGGACAGAAAGGTTTCATCGACGGCGGTGCAATTTTGATCTCCACTGGMTGGGGCATCCCGATTGCTTTCGCGCAAACTATGCTTGCTGTGATGGTTGTGCTCTTCGCGGGYACTACTATGGATGCCGGTTTGCGCCTGCARCGTTACATCATTCAAGAATGGGGTAGCATTTATAACATCGCACCGTTCAAGAACAACATCATCTCTACGTTGATAGCGATAGCCGCGTGTCTGATGCTGGCATTTGGTGTGTCCGCGGGCAACTATCCCGGAGATGGCGGCGCTCTCATCTGGCCTGTATTCGGTGGTACTAATCAGATGTTGGCTGCGATGACCTTGCTACTAATTGCGGTTTATCTGATGCGATTAGGACGTCCTGCAAAAGCTATTTTGTTGCCGATGATCTTTATCTTCGTAATGGCGTTCTGGGCCTCTTGTTGGTACATAGTGAGTCACTATCAGAGTGGTCAATGGGCCTTGGTTGCTATCGAGGTGCTGGTAATGGTTACCAGCATCATGGTTATGCTCGAAGCATTGGGCGTAATTTCGAAGATTAAGAGTGGCGAGATTCCTGTTGAATCAGCGGATGCTGGGAGCAAGGGAGAGTAGTAACACTGGATTTTACTCAGTAGTTAGTTCTCAAAATAAAGAAGGGGCGTTCGGATGCTGTGCAAAGCGATATCCACGCTCCTTTTTTATTGCGAGCTTAGGCCGCTTACTAGTTAGATGCTTTGCGGCAGCTCTTATACCAATGGAACGCCTACCGATTGTTGGGCACTCGCTAAACCTATGGACGAACAAACACTCCGAAATCTGCTAAACCTTGAGTCTGAGAAATCACTAGATAGGATTCAGATTTTTGAGGAGATTGATTCCACAAATTCTGAATTGCTTCGACAGATTCAAGCGGGCAGTACTGAGAATCAAGTAGTTATTGCGAGTTCGCAAACAGCCGGAAGGGGCCGCCGAGGTCGCCAGTGGTTGAGCCCAAAGAATGGGGGCATCTACTTATCACTGGCTCGTCATTTCTCGATGGATGCCAATGCGCTGCAGGCTCTATCTCTGGTTACCGCTATTAGCGTGCTTGAGGCACTAAAGGAATTAGGTGCTCAAGGTCTTCAGTTGAAATGGCCCAACGATGTGCTTTTTGAGAAGAAGAAGTTAGCCGGCATCCTTCTGGAATTGCAGCAGAAAGAGGCCTTACGCTTCGTTGTCTTCGGCATCGGCGTGAATATCGAACTGTCAGCAGATTCAATGGAGCGCATCGATAGGCCAGTAACCGATCTGAATAGCATCATCAACGAGCCGCCCTCTCGCGTGATTCTGGTCGCTGCGCTCTTGAACAGGCTGTGCCGGAATTTGGAAAACTACGAAAGCAGCGGATTCTCATCTTTCGAAGCGCGTTGGAATGAACTGGACTGCTACCGAATGATTGATATCGAAATTCAGAACGGTGAAAGTCGGCTTATCGGGAAATCGCTTGGAGTGGATTCAGAGGGTTCATTGCTACTACAAACTGCGAAGGGCATCCAAAGGATCAATGGCGGGGAAGTGTTTCCGTCGTTGCGTCCGCTTACAGAATGAGTATTAATTAGCGCATGATATTAGAGCTTGATGTGGGTAATTCACGTATCAAATGGCGTCTGCTGGCAGCGGACGATTGTGCAGTGGTAGGCGCAGGGCATGTCCCTGGGTTTGAGGAGTTGCGGGGAGTCACTGAGTTAGAGACAGCAATATCGATGGCGCGCATGTGCAGTGTGCGCGGTGGTGATGTAAATAAAAGGCTAGAAAGCTGGATTCGCGCAAGGTATGGAGTAGACCTGCTGCAGGCTGCGGTAACCCAAAGCTGTGGAGGAGTGACGAATCAGTATGCGGACGTTAGCAGGCTCGGTATAGATAGGTGGCTAGCCATGTTGGCCGCGTATCGTAGGGCGGGAGACGCCTGCATGGTTATAGATAGTGGCACGGCGTTCACTATCGACGTGCTGGACGCGCAAGGGCTGCATTTAGGCGGCTATATTATTCCTGGTTTAGAACTGATGCGTAGCAGCCTCGAGTCGAATACGGCTATTCGGCTGAGTGACAACTATTCTGCGTATTCTCAAAGTTTGGGGCAGTCAACAGATGAGGCCGTATTTAATGGAACGGTGACGGCATTGCTGGCAACAATAAAACAGCAGGGTGAGTCATTAGGCAAGGCAGGCGCTGTCAAAACGTACTTCGCAGGTGGAGATGCTGTATTGCTGCATGGCTTAGCCGACCTAGATCGCAGTGAAATTGTCACTTCTCTTGTTCTCGATGGTCTCGATGTGGCTTGTCCGCGCCCTGACAGCGACCAAGGACGGGCTTAAAGCTATGCGCTATATAGCCATTTTTCTCTTGTTAGCCAATATCGGATATTTCTCCTGGGTTCGTTATGGCGCACAGCCCATCACTCAGTCAGTACCTAACACTCCTAGGCTTCTGCTAAATAGTGGATTAACTCTAATCAGTGAATATGAGGCACAGCTCGCGGCTCAGCCTGCTCTGATTTGCTTCACCATAGAGAGTTTCAGCACTATTGATGATGCCACCAGCCTGATCGCTGAGATGGGTGAGGCAGTATTTTCTTCCAATGTGAGTCTTAGTGGCTATCCGTTGAGCTCGCAATATCGGGTTTTCATACCGCCGGCGTCTTCGCGTGGGATCGCCACTATTACCTTGGATGGCCTGAGTGAGCGCCTCATAGCGGCTGAGTTGGAGATAGAAAGCTACTTAATCACCCGTGGAATGCTGGAGAACGGAGTTGCGCTGGGAGTTTTCTCCCAGCTTAGTGATGCGCAGGCCGCGCTCAATGCCGTTCAGGGGCTGGGCTACGCGCCAGAGATTGAGGAAATACCGCGTTCTACGGGTGGAATTCAAGTTCAGCTGCAAGCGTTGGAGCGATATGTCGGGGAAAACCCTGCATGGCTAGATTTGACGGCAGATCGACCCAATTTGATCATTACAGAAAATCTCTGTGAAACGATTGCACAAGGGAGTCAATTCCCATAAAATGCCGCTCCTGAGTGAGAGTGCCAGGGATTTTGACCCTTGGAAGTTCATGTTGGAGGGGTTCCCGAGTGGCCAAAGGGATCAGACTGTAAATCTGACGCGCAAGCTTCGGTGGTTCAAATCCACCCCCCTCCACCAACTCATAGCTAGTTTGGGGAGTAGATTTTTGTAGGCGGGTATAGTTCAGCGGTAGAACCCCAGCCTTCCAAGCTGGATACGCGGGTTCGATCCCCGCTACCCGCTCCAATTTAGCTAGAAAATTGGAGCTTTTAGTAGGATGACTAAGCTACCTGAGTAGCGTTGTCCAACGCATGAGGAAGCCGGCACTAGTGTCGGTGCAGGACAGGGGCTGAGATTACTAATGTGCGGCTCGCATAGCTCAGGCGGTAGAGCGCTTCATTGGTAATGAAGAGGTCCCCGGTTCAACTCCGGGTGTGAGCACCATTTATTTGGTCAGTAGTAATTTGGATAGATAGTTTAAATAGATCGGAAGTAGGTAGTGTTTCTTTATAGTGATTCCTACTATAAAAACAGGACCGAATTCAAAATTAATTGATGACGCTTAGAATAGATAGAGGCAGTCGAAAATGGCTAAAGAAAAATTCGAAAGAA
>JAESUT010000201.1 GCA_016762995.1 Gammaproteobacteria bacterium
GTCACCTAGAGCGCCGGTCTCCAATGCAACGCGAGCAACGGCGGCCGCCGCTTCATCGTTGTTACTACTCAGTAGATAGGCCACAGTTCGATTACTGTGAAAGACACTTTTCTCGGCGAGCCTAACGTTTAGTTGTCGGTTGCGTGCATACACTTTCCACATGATGTTGCGCACCGAGTCCCCAGGCACATAGGGGCGGATTTCCATGCGGTCACCTTCGGGATCGCCGGAAGGGTTCGGTATGCCATCCTCTGCAGTTAATGAGCGCAAAAGCGGAAGAGGTTTTACAGTATTGATTCTAGGTAAGGCGGTACAGGAAATATCTTGATTCTGTTGCCAGGAATAGCGACAGAAACCGAGGACATCGGAGACTGTAAATAGACGCGTTATGTGTGCAGTTTTACAGCGTTTCTCGGGCACGATTTCCTCACAGAGTGTGCCATCTGCGGCGACGCGAATTTGTGTTTCAACGAAGTCAGGATAAATTACCTTCCAGCTGAGTTTAACCAAGGGGAAGTAACTCAGTGCTGGTAGTTGGAAGCCAGTTTCATTCGGATAGCCTGCCTCGACATTTATTGGCTCGATGCTATGGGCAAGTCGATCGAGGTTAATCCGTACCCGACGTTGAATGAAAACGCCGCTGACTACACAGCAGAATAAGCTAAATATAAGGATAGCTAGGGCACAAATAGCTAGAGAGAAAACGACTAGGTCCATGGCGCCATAGCCGTATACGCGCAGAGCATACGCTGTTAGCAGCAGTGTTATTAACCCTTGCAGCGTGAGGGGGAACAGCGCAATCAAGCGCTTACTCAGAGACATAAGCCATGAACTGTTTGGGTTAAATTGAATGTTAAGTCCGAATTGCATGGCTGGTCTGCAGATTGAGTAAGTACGATTACTTGACGCTTAGCTACGACACTTTGGCTAAGCCAAATCAGTAGGCTTAAGCTGTTAAATAGGACCTGAACGCCTTGATTAATCTTACACAGAGTAATAGCAACTATAGCTCTAACTATCATTGTTAGACAGCAGCCGTGACGACTTGTTGCATTTCGCCTAGGCTGCAAAATCGCTGCCTTTAACATCCGTAAGGCGGAGGCTAGGCATTGATAATAGTCATGCCCTGCTCGTTGTATCTGGTGCCTTCAAAGTTTCTTGTCGCTAGCGGTTAACTCGATTCTCTATAAGTTGCTCGACCACAGTAGGGTCGGCAAGCGTTGAGGTATCGCCTAGATTCTCGAGCTCGTTTGAGGCAATTTTGCGCAGGATGCGGCGCATGATCTTTCCTGACCGCGTCTTAGGCAACCCAGGAGCAAATTGAATGACCTCTGGTCTGGCAAACGCACCAATTTCCTTGGCAACAAATTTTATCAATTCTGCGCGCAGCTCTTCACTAGTCTCGGTGCCGGTCATTAGGCTAACATAGGCGTAGATGCCCTGGCCTTTAATGTCGTGTGGATAGCCGACGACTGCCGCTTCTGCAACAGCGGGGTGCAACACCAGCGCACTTTCTATTTCTGCGGTGCCAAGTCGGTGCCCCGATACATTGATCACGTCGTCGACGCGGCCCGTTACCCAGTAATAGCCATCGGCATCGCGCCGGGCGCTGTCGCCAGTGAAGTAGTAGCCAGGATAGGTTGTGAAATAGGTGTCGATGCAGCGCTGATGATCGCCGTAGACGCTTCTAATTTGGCTGGGCCAGCTATTACAGAGGACGAGATTACCGGTGGCCGCGCCTTCTATTTCATTGCCATCAGCATCGAGTAATGCCGCCTTGACGCCGAAGAAGGGTGTTGAGGCAGAGCCAGGTTTCAAGTCGGTAACACCCGGTATGGGTGTGATCATGATTCCGCCGGTCTCGGTCTGCCACCAAGTATCGACGATAGGGCAGCGCGAATCGCCTACTACATGGTAGTACCACTCCCAGGCTTCAGGGTTTATCGGTTCGCCTACTGAGCCTAACAATCGCAATGAGGATCGTGATGTTTTCTTAACCGGTTCGTCGCCGGATGCCATCAGTGCGCGGATAGCAGTAGGTGCGGTATAGAAGATATTAACTTGGTGCTTGTCGATGACCTGCCAGAAGCGTGAGGCATCGGGGTAGGTGGGCACGCCTTCGAACATTAATGTTATGGCGCCATTTGCGAGTGGGCCGTATACGATATAAGAGTGTCCGGTGACCCAGCCCACATCGGCAGTACACCAATAGACGTCACCCTCGTGATAATCGAAGACATATTTGTGAGTGATACTTGCGCCAAGCAGATAGCCGGCGGTCGTGTGTAGAACGCCTTTCGGTTTGCCGGTTGAACCTGAGGTGTATAGGATAAATAGAGGATCTTCTGCGTCCATGAGTTCCGGCTCGCATTCGCTGTCGGCTGCCTCTGTGGCCTTGTGATAGCAAACGTCACGTTCTTCATGCCAGGGGACTTCGGCATTGGTGCGGCGTACGACGAACACGGAATGCACATTCGGGCAATTCTCGAGCGCCTCGTCGACGTTTGCCTTCAAGGGAATCGTGCGCCCGCCGCGTACACCTTGATCGGCGGTGATAACTGCCTGACAGTCAGAGTCCAATATTCGGTCTTTAATCGATTCGGGAGAGAAACCGCCGAACACGACTGAGTGAACGGCGCCGATACGTGCACAGGCGAGCATTGCATACGCCGCCTCGGGAACCATAGGCATATAGATACAGACTCGGTCGCCCTTGCTGACGCCYCGAGTCTTGAGCGCRTTGGCGAGTTTGCARACCTCGATATGCAAYTCGCGATAGGTTATCTTCTTGTCRASKTYGGGATCGTCGCTTTCCCARATGATTGCAGTCTGTTCGCCRCGTCGCTCCAGATGCCTGTCGATGCAATTATACGCAACGTTTAACTTCGCTCCCTCAAACCACTTCGAGTTGGCGCTCGAAAATTCACCGCTGGTGAYTTTCTTCCAAGGYTCATGCCARTGCAGCARATTTCCAGCTTGTTCAGCCCAGAAYTCTTCYGGCGCCTCTATGGAGTGCTGATACATYTTCTGGAAGCTATCTTTGTTCAGATAAGTGTTGCTAGAAGCGGCATCTGAAACTGGATAGATCTTGTCTTCTGACATGGGGCAATTCCTTATCGGGCTAATGACTAACTGTGCTAACGCTGTTGGATAGGGCGCTAGGGCCTGCAAAAATAATGGCCAATTAGTATGCCTTAAAGCAACTTTACGGGCAACTGGCAGGCTGCTACAGCCCTTTATTTGCGCGGCGCTAGGTGGATAGAGAGATATATTTGTTTGGAGACTAGCTGAGTTGAAAACGGATGTTGTCGATAAGTCGGCTCTTACCGATGAAGACGGCACTAAGGATCACGATYTGCTGAGTATCAGTAGAAGCGGCTTGTAGTGAATTGGCATCGCAAATTTGAAAGTAGTCAGGTTCCAAGGAGGCCTGCTGCAGTTCTTTCTTGGCTGCGGCCTCGAGCTGTTGGAATTCTGTATTGCCTTGTTGAATTTTCTCGGCACAACTCTGCAGGCATTGACGCAAGCCAGCTGCCTGTTCTTTTTGTTGCTGACTCAGATAGTTGTTGCGAGAACTCATGGCGAGGCCGCTTTCCTCACGATGCGTTTCAATGCCGTGTATCGCGATATCGAGTGCCAGATCTTGTGTGAGTTTTCGAATGACTAAGAATTGCTGGTAGTCCTTTAGGCCGAAGAATGCGGCATCAGGTTGAACGATGTTAAATAGTTTTGTTACAACAGTAGCTACGCCTTCAAAATGTCCCGGCCTACTACTGCCGCAAAAATTTTCAGTTAGACCTGGCACCTGTATCGAGGTTTGCTGCTCTAAGCCATTGCCATAGATCTCATCGACGGAGGGAAGGAATAGGCAATCACAGCTCTCGTTGCGTAGATATTCGCTGTCGGCGTCGAGAGTGCGCGGATAGGCGCCTAGATCCTCGTTCTCTCCGAACTGTAAAGGATTGACGAATATGCTACAGACGATGAAGTCGTAACGATCTCTGGCTTGCCGTATCAGCTGCAGATGGCCCTCGTGTAGATTGCCCATCGTCGGAACTAGGGCAATAGATTTTACCTGTAATCGCGCAGTCTTTAGGACTTGTCTTAGGTCTTTGATTCTTTTTTGAGTTTGCATCGGGTAGTTGCTTAAGAAGGATTAGGAGCGGCTAGTTGAAGCAGTGCTCATCAGCTGGAAATGACTGAGACTTTACCGCTTGCACATAGGCTTCGATGGCGCCAGGTATGCCATTCTTTGAATCGAGTAAGAAGTTCTTCACAAACTTAGGTGAGATCGGTGAGACACCTAATACATCATGCAGGACCATGATTTGCCCAGTGGTATCGGGGCCAGCCCCTATGCCTATTACTGGTATGTCTAATGAATCGGTAACTGTCTTACCTAGGCTGCGCGGCACACACTCGAGTAGCAGAGTACTGGCACCGGCGTCCTCTAATAGCTTCGCTTCTGCAATTATGGCATCGGCTTGCTGTGTATCGCGCCCCTGAACATGAAAGCCGCCGATTCGATTAACAGATTGAGGCGTTAGGCCCATGTGTGCGCAAACAGGTATGCCGCGTTCGGCAAGTAATCTAGTTGTATTCTCAATCCATGCTCCACCCTCTAGCTTTACCATGTGAGCACCGGCGCGCATCAGCGCGGCCGCATTCTCCAGGGTTTGCGTTTCTGAGGAATAGCTCATGAAGGGTAAGTCGGCTACCAGCAAAGCGCCCTTATTGCCGCGCTTGACGCACTGCATGTGATAAACCATGTCGTCCATGGTTACAGGTAGTGTGCTGTCGTGCCCTTGCAGCACCATGCCTAATGAATCACCAACGAGAATCACTTCGACTCCAGCATCGCCAAGAATCGAGGCGAAGCAGGCATCGTAGGCAGTCATGCAGGCGAATTTCTCACCACTTTTTTTGATGTTGAATAGAGTGGTGAGGGTGACATTTCTGTTGTGTGTTTGAGTGCTCATAGCGGCTTCTACTTGCTAAATCTGTTGGCTCAGTCGGGAAGGGGATAGTAAGGCTAGAAATGAGAGTATTCAAGCCAAACCTGAAAGTCTCGATGATGAATTAAAAGGATGAGGCGGAGCAATTGAGCTTGCTTAGTCAGAAGCAAACGAAGTTAGAGTTAGGTATTCGTTGGTTTCTAGAATTTAAAGCTCCGTACTCGCAAAGACTTCAAGTTGCATTACATGTATTTGGGCCTGTCAGGGCCTGTTTCAATCGTTCCTGTGGCTCGCCTTCTACTATGCTATGGGGTAGTTCATATTCTTTAAGTTTTTGAAGATACAGATTGAATAATTCATCGCGGTTATTTGGATTTTCTCTTAGCCGGTCTGCTTGCCAGGGAATGTCGGAATCACATAAAAAATAATAGCGGGTAGAAGACTGCTGTTTGATGCTGTTTTCAAAAGTAGTAGTGATCCAAGGGTCACAGCACCCATATTTTACTTCACTCCAGATCATAATGACTAGCAAATCGGTGTCGCAAACTATTTTCTTCGGAAAATGAGAAAGAAGCGCTTGTTCCCGTTGGTGTTGCTGCTTGGCGATTTTCAATAGGTCATGCTGCTGGTAAGAAACTTTTCCCTCGAGATAATCTCTAGCAACTTCGGGAACTAGAGGTGATTTCCAGTAATCAGAGAGTTGGCCTGCTAAGGTAGTTTTCCCAGAAGATTCAGGGCCGGTCATTACTAGTATTTCAGTGCTCATTGCAATAACCCTAATGTCGTGAAGGCTATCTCGTTACAGAAACCCATCTCATTATAGAAACCTATGCCAGATACAAGCCTATCGACTAGTGGCCGCAATTCCTAGCTTTCTAATTATTTCTTCCTAACTATTGGCTGCGCGAATGCTATACTGTGCTCAGTTCCTTAGGGGTGGTCAATTGATCTGAGATTCTGGTGAGAGCCAGTTAACCCTAGAACCTGATCCGGTTAATACCGGCGTAGGAAAAGGATGCACACCACATCTCATCACACGTCCAAATAATGCCGGGTCTCTTAAATTAATTTTTGGAGAGACTCATGTCTATTACTCGTCGAACACCCTGCCTCACACTACTGCTGCCAATTTTTCTAAGCCTCACGCAGGGGCTTGCTGTCGCAGCAGAAAATAGCATCGAAGAAATAGTTGTTACTGCTGATTTTAGAGCTAGAAGCGAATTGGAAATGGCGACTAGCGTCACGGTCATGACACAAGCTGTCATAAAATCTAGGTCTGCTCAGCACTTTGAAGAACTGGCGAATGCGATTCCCAATGTTAACTATGCTTCTGGTTCCAACCGTGCACGTTTTTTTCAGATTCGAGGTATCGGCGAGCGCAGCCAGTTTGTCGCGCCTATCAATCCTTCGGTTGGCTTTCTAGTGGACAATGTAGACTTCAGCGGAGCAGCCACCATTGCCACTATGTTGGATGTTGAGCAGGTTGAAGTGCTGCGAGGGCCGCAGGGAACGCGATACGGTGCTAATGCTCTAGCTGGCCTGATTAACGTCAAGACTAATGATCCCGAAGATCAGTTTGCAGCGAATTTCAAGCTCGGTGCGGCGGATTACAATACGCAAACGCTCTCGGCAATGGTCACCGGGCCGTTGACGGACGCTGTTAGCGCACGATTAGCCGTGGGGAGTCATCGATCCGATGGCTACTATGAAAACTCCTTTCTGCAAACAAAGAGAAACAATGCACAGGACGAGCAATCCATTCGTGGAAAATTAAGTGTAGAAATGTCTGCCAACTGGACACTGGACATTTCTCTGTCCCACGTAGATATCGACAACGGCTACGATGCCTTTACTCTGGACAATTCACGCACGACGCTTTCTGACGAGCCTGGGCGGGACCAACAAGAGTCTCTCGCATTCGCAGTCGACAGTAGCTGGACGCTGGATAATTTTGATTTAAAACTTATCGTAGGCCTTGCCGATTCTGATATGGAATATAGCTACGACGAGGACTGGACCTTTACAGGAATACATCCCGATGGCTATACGTCGCGGGACAGTTATATCCGCGATCGAGCAACCCAATCTCTGGAATTGAGGTTTTTGTCGAATGATAGCAGTCGACTATTTTCCAACTCAACTGACTGGTTGTTCGGTGTGTACACACTCAATAGTACTGAGTCATTGAAGCGAGAGTACACCTTTCTTGCGGCGGACTTCCGCAGCGATTACGATTTCAATACTGCAGCTATTTTCTTCCAATTGGATTCATCGCTGAGTGAAAAACTGACCCTGGAAACCGGGCTAAGAGTCGAGAGGCGCGATACGACTTATAGAGATTCAGAGCTGCTCGGCTTCTCGCCTCGAGAAACTCTTTGGGGCGGTCGAATCGCTGCCAAGTACCTGCTGGGTTCTACTACCATGGCCTACGCCAGTATTGCCCGGGGCTATAAGGCCGGTGGCTTTAACACCGATGGTACATTGGATGCGGATCTACGAGAATTCGGCGAAGAGTTCCTGATTGAATACGAGCTGGGAATGAAATCGAATTTACTTGATAACACATTGCATTTGAAAGCCGCTTTGTTTCACGATGACAGGCATGAGCAGCAGGTAAAGAGTTCCACTGGAAGAATTCGGGCGAACGGGAGTACAGAGTTTGTCGATTTCATAGGGAATGCGGCGGAAGGCACGAATAACGGTGTGGAGTTTGAAGCGATTTGGTATCCCTCTGAGCAGCTGGGTCTAACAGCCAGTGTAGGATTGTTGGACGCGACGTTTGATTCTTTTATAAATTCTGAAAATCAGGACCAGTCCGGGCGTGATCAGGCTCATGCGCCGGGCTATATGGCACATTTGGCAGTCGATTATAGTCTAGGTGCCTGGTCTCTTTCTGTTTCTCTCGACGCGAAAGACGATTTCTATTTTTCCGACAGTCATAACGTGCAAAGTGACCCCTACGAACTGCTAAACATGAACCTTAGTTATTCTACTGAGCGATGGAGTCTGAGTTTTTGGGGTCGTAATCTTACCAATCAAGACTATGCGGTAAGAGGGTTCTTTTTTGGGGAGTTCGGCAATGACCCAAGAAAAGGCTACGCGCCTGAACCCTATCTTCAATTCGGCGAACCGCGGGTGATCGGTATTAGCTATGAGGTGCAGTTATGAAAGCTTCAGTTGACATTAGCCTCTATCCATTGGCAGATGAATACATTCCCGCCATTCAGGAATTTATAGACAGAGTGCAGAAATACCCCGAAGTAGCGGTAATACGCAATGATCTGTCGACGCAGTTGTACGGTGACTATGAGCAGATAATGGATCTTTTGAAGGTTGAGCTTAGGCTAAGCTGGGAGAGGCACGGGAAGAGTATTTTTGTTATCAAATTCTTGAGAGATGATCTTCGAGGCCTCTCCGGTGATTGATTTTTTTGCAACTGTAGGTGAACAACTCCTGCAGAATTCTATGTTGGAATTGACGGCAGTAGTGTTTGCGATTATTTACCTGATTCTTGCGGTCAGAGAAAATATTCTTTGCTGGTTTGCGGCTGGCATTTCTACCCTCATTTTCCTCGCTATCTTCTGGGATGTTAAGCTCTACATGGAGTCTGGCTTGCAAGTTTACTATCTTGCCATGGCGTTTATCGGCTGGTATCAGTGGCGACATGCCAATGATGGTTCGACGAGCTTGCAGATTTCGATGTGGAGCATGCGGCAGCATCTGATAGCCCTAACACTTATCGCAGTGCTCACCTTTATATCAGGGTATCTTCTTAACTCTGGAACCGATGCGCAATTACCGTATTTGGACTCGTTGACGACATGGGGAAGTGTCATCACTACCGTCATGGTGGTGCGAAAGGTATTGGAAAACTGGATCTATTGGCTGGTGATCGATGCCATTTCGATCTATCTCTATATTGACCGCGAGCTATATTTCACCTCACTACTTTTTGCTGTGTATATAGTCATTATCTTCTTTGGATGGTTCTCATGGTCAAAAAGTTATAAGCAGAATATGAATGCGGCGCAAAGAAGGCTCTAGTTTTTCGAAAAATCTGACGGCTCAGGTGTAAAATATTATGTGCTGTTGTGCTAAATGACAATTGTTGGGCTTCTAAGAAGTCGTCAGCCGTCATACGTACTGCCCCGCAGCACTACCTGAGGACCAGGCCCATTGGAAATTGAAGCCGCCTAGGTGGCCGCTGACATCAAGTACTTCGCCGATGAAGAATAGTCCCGGCTGATGCATGGCTTCCATCGTCTTGGAGCTGATGCCATCGGTATCCACTCCGCCTAACGTCACTTCAGCAGTTCGATAACCTTCGGTGGCAGATGGTTTTAATATCCACAGATTAAGCTGCCTGCCAAGTGTCTTGAGTTGTTGGTCGGTGAACTCAGCTAGACTCGTTTTTGCTTGTGCGGGCCACCACAGCTTCTGTAACTCTGCTACCAGGGCCTTGCTCAGTTTCTGTTGCAAGACCGTCTTTAGCAGGCTTTTGCCTTTCGCGAGCTTCGCTTCACATAGCCATTGATCGGCGTCTATGCCCGGTAAAAGATTGAGTGATATCGTATCGCCAGGGTGCCAGAAACTGGAGATCTGTAGTATCACCGGTCCGCTGATTCCGCGATGAGTAAATAACAGGCTTTCACTGAATTGTTGCCCGTTGCAACTGACTTCAACCTCTGCTGATAATCCGGCAAGACGTTCGCAGACGTCCTTGAGATCATCGCTAAACATAAAGGGTACCAGCCCGGCCCGGCGCTCGGTGAGCTTTAAAGAAAACTGGCGGGCGATATCATAGCCCATGCCACTCCCGCCAAGGCTCGGAATTGACAGCGCTCCGGTGGCAACGACAAGCGATTCACAGGAGAGGGAGTGGCTTCTTTTCGGCTCGTTTTTGCCGCTTGAAAACTCCAACTTATAGCGATCTTCTACTGTGTCCCCTTGTCTATCAATCGATGATTGCAGAGCCGTGATGTTGTGAATTTCACAATGGCTCCTAATGGTCACGCCTGCCTGCTCACATTCGCTCAAGAGCATTGCTAGTATCTGTTTAGCTGAATCTTTGCAGAACAGTTGCTGGTGCTTGCGCTCTTCATAGTCGATGCCATGTTGCTCAACTAGTTTGATAAAGTCCCACTGGCTATAACGCTTGAGTGCAGATTTGCAGAAGTGAGGATTGGAGGAAAGGAAGTTTTCAGGCTCGATAGTGTAGTTGGTAAAGTTGCAGCGTCCGCCACCTGACATCAAGATCTTCTTTCCAATCTTGTTAGATTTTTCTAGTACCAGTACTTGTCTGCCACGCTTGGCTGCAGTTAGCGCGCACATCAATCCTGCCGCGCCGCCGCCTAGCACAATCACATTGCCCATGTTTGGGTCCATTCACTTGGTCAAATATTTGGACGAAGAGTCTAACATGTACACAGGGCTTTCCGGCCTGTCTCTAGATAAGCGAAGGCCGGGGATTGAAGTAATGTGTTCCCGCCCCAGAGGACATTATGCGTTTAAGTAGCTGCTGATAGTCTTCTTCGTTGTTAGCCAGGTCGATGTCTTCGCTGTTTACTATCAGCAGGGGCGAGTTGTCATAATAGTGAAAGAATTCGGCATAGGCTTCATTCAAATTCTCTAGATAGGTTAGCTCGATGAGTTGTTCGGCGTCGACTCCACGTTTCTGAATTCTATCTAATAGCACGTTGGTGGGTGCTTGCAGGTAGATTACTAAATCCGGTGTAGGAGCATCGATAGTGAGGTGACGGTAGACATTTAGATAAAGTTCGAACTCATCCGGCTCTAAATTTTGCTGTGCGAATAGTTGGTCTTTGTCTATTAGGAAGTCTGCCACCCGCACAGGTTCGAACAGATCGTTCTGGCGAAGATCTTGTATTTGTTGTGCGCGTTGGAAGAGGAAGAACAATTGCGTGGATAGCGCGTGTTGTTTCGGATTTTTATAGAAGCGATCGAGAAACGGATTCTCTTCGCTTTTCTCGAGTAATAATTCGTAGTTGAAGGAATCGGCTAGGCGCTTGGTAAGTGTTGTCTTGCCGACACCTATGGGGCCTTCAACGGCAATGTAGCGCGGTGCAGCCTTGCGGAAATCACCCTGGGTCATATAGGCCCCTCTAACTTTCAGACTTTGTTTTTGGTCTGCGCCGGCGACGCCTCTTCTTTGGCGGTACAGGCTCGTCGCTTGCAGCGCGGATGATCTGACTCGTATCGCCGAGCTGAAACTGTGTCCACCACTCGCCGCGGCCGCCTAAATCTTCACCTGCCTCTTCACGCAGGAGTAAGAAGTCATAGGCTGCTCTGAAGCGTGGATGGCTGAATGAACCTTCAATGCTGCGTTTATTGTCACGCATGAGTCGCGATTGAAGTTCCCATATTTCTTTTGCTGCAATGGTGAATCGCTTGGGCACGGCAGTGTATTGAATCTGTTCCATCAGTACTTCCTGTGCGGCCTGTTGGAATAGCTGATGCTGATTGCCTTGCTCCGATTTCTGTGACTCTAAGCGAAGTTGCAGCACTGGCCAGAGTAGGGCGGCGAACAGAAAAGCGGGAGTCACAGATTTTCCCTCAGCGAGTCGCCCGTCTGTGTTTCTAAGTGCTAGTTCTACCAGTTTACAAGGCGGGCCAGAAATTGTGTCCAGCGCGCGGAACGTAGGTCCGAAGAGATAGACACCGGGGCGGTAGTGGCGTAGCAATTCGAACGTCTTTACGGCATTGCCACCAGTCATCAATTTAATCGTTTCATCGAAGAGTCTTGCTGTCGAGATAGACTCTAATAGATGAGCCAGTTCATTGATTGGTTTTTCTGTTTTCTCTTCGATGGTGAAGCCTAGCTTCGCTGCAAAGCGAATTGCTCGCAGCATTCTTACGGGGTCTTCTTTATAGCGCTCTGCAGGGTCGCCTATCATGCGTATCTGCTTAGACGCTAAATCGTCAAGGCCGGTACTAAAATCGAGAATGCGGAACTTGTTTATCGTGTAGTAGAGGGCATTAATGGTGAAGTCGCGACGCAGTGCATCTTCGTCAATGTTGCCGTAGACGTTGTCCCTGAGGATCATGCCGGCAGTTGAATGGGCAGATTCCTGATTTTGGATACGCCTTCTTGGAACATTGTCGTCAATTTTATTTTCCGAATCATGCGGTGCGCGAAATGTTGTAACCTCGATGATCTCTCGACCAAAGCGCAGATGAACTATCTTGAAGCGACGCCCAATGATTCGAGCATTTCTAAACAAGGACTTGAGTTGCTCAGGCGACGCATCGGTTGCTATGTCGAAGTCTTTGGGGCTTTTGTCGAGCAACAAGTCGCGGACGCCGCCGCCTACCAAGAATCCATGGTATCCAGCCTCAGCAAGCTTGTAGAGAACCTTTACGGCATTAGGTGATATCTGCTTGCGTGAAATCGGGTGATGATCACGCTCTACAACGGTTGCGTTCTCGATACCTACAAGATCAGAAGCTATGCTGGGTTGATTCATTGCGGGCCGCACTCCGGTAGGTTGTAGCGTGGTGAGGCGAGGCATAGTCTGGCGTGGTTAGAGGGGTTGATCACGGTTTATTTTCTTTAGTGTCACTACTGCAAAGTACAAAAGTACAGGTAGGTATGTGTTGGGTCAGCTGTAGAGGCCCCTTTAGCTGGGTTTCGAACATCAGCTGGCATGATACACGGAACGAGAGAAAACTACAGGCACGGGACAAGCAGAAAAGGGTGCTTTCAAGCAGTATGCATGATTTGGGCAGTTCGGGGATAGTTTCGGGGATAGTATTGAGGGGTGAAAACCACCCCTCATTTGGAAGCTAGATTTTATTATTATAGTTATTTATTATTTTTATTAAGTGCGTACCCATAGCGGTACTGCATAAGTATTTAAGGTGGTAATTATGAAGTTAGATGACAATCGTCAAATCCAGACTACAACCCAACCTTTTTATTATTTAGTGCACTAACCTTCGTTTTTAACTCAGTAATGCTATTTTTGTTTTTATTAAGATTTATTATTAGTATTTATTGTTATTGTTATTCTCTATATAGAGCACGTACTGTGCCAAGTTAGCTATATTGTTATTTATCAGTGGTTTGGGTTTTTAGGGGGTAGTGGCTCAGCCCTAAATCCCCACTTTTGTTACGGATATTCCCTGATTGATTGGGTAAAATGGTAGCGGTAACAAATTGCTGCGCAGTGGACGTGCAAAGCCAATTCTCGGGGCATGTCCGTTAGTTCGGGTTTTAGAGCTTAGTAGAAGGATGTTTGCTGCTGTTTGAAGAGGGGCTATTGACGCCTGAGGAATGGTGATTTCTAGCCCTGATGCTTTTTCTTGCGGGGGATGCCGAAGCGCTGGCGGCGCTCCCATAAGCATTTGCGACTTATGCCTAACTTCTTTGCGAGTTGGGTCTCATTCATAATATCTTGGTGCTCAAGAACGAAGCGCTGGAAGTATTCTTCTAGTGAAAGTTCTTCGATGGGCTCGGGAGCACTCTGTCGGTTCTGTAATTCGGGCTTCTGAACGGACATCAGCTTCACTTCGTCGTCTATGGCAAGAAGCTCTTCTGAGATCTCTAATTCTTCTGCCAGCACAACGGCGCGTTCTATTGCATTTTCTAGTTCACGTACATTTCCCGGCCAGCGGTAATTGAATATGGCGCGCCTAGCTTCATCACTTAGGCTGAGCATTTTGGTCTTAAGGCGCTTACAAGTTCGTTGCAGAATGGCTTCGCCCAATACCAAGATGTCGTCACCGCGGTCTCTAAGCGGTGGGATCAAGAGTGCCATTACATTGATACGGTAATAGAGGTCTTCACGGAAGTAGCCATCTACTACCAATTGCTTTAGGTCACGATGGGTAGCAACAACTAAGCGTACATCGACTTTCTGGGACTGAACAGAGCCGACCTTGCGAATCTCATTCTCTTGCAGGACCCTTAGTAGTCTGGCCTGAGCCTCAAGCGGAAGCTCACCTATTTCATCGAGGAAAAGCGTGCTGCCATGAGCCGCTTCGACTAAACCTGTTCTGGTTGCAGTGGCGCCGGTGAAGGCTCCCTTCTCATGACCGAATAATTCAGACTCAATTAGGTTCTCTGGGATTGCTGCGCAATTTACAGAGATCATTTCCTTTGCATGGCGATTGCTCAAATTGTGAATCGCTCGTGCAACGAGTTCTTTTCCCGTTCCCGATTCGCCATTAATCAAGACAGTAGAATTGGTAAGTGCGACTTTGCGAATTCGTCTAAACAATTCCATCATCTGCGGGCAGCTACCGATCATTCCATGAACGGGCGCTTCAAGTTCGGCAGATTTTTTAGCAGATTGGCGTGGCGCCTTAGCATGCTCACGAATTACTTTGGCAACGGATTCGATCAGCTCGTTGTGTTCAAATGGTTTAGCGATATAGTCGACGGCGCCAAGTTTCATTGAATCGATAGCTGAGCGAATGCTGGAGTAGCTGGTCATGATCAGAACTGGCGTTGTAGTAGCCTTGATCAGGTCAGTTCCAGGTGCGCCGGGTAGGCGTAGGTCGCTGATTATCACATCGAAGTCATCCATGTCGAAATTATCCATCGACTCTTTGACCGTTCCTGCTTCGCTGACTTTGTATTCGTGACGTTCTAGCAATCGCTTCAAAGCAGTTCGAATAACTAGCTCATCTTCTACTACCAAAACTTGTTGCTTCGCTGTCATGTGATTATTTAATTCGGTTGTTGCTGTTGTTTCAATGATCCGCCTGCACTAGTGCGTGGCGGAGTCGCTATGGTAGCAAGGAAATCGCAGTAATACCCGTGTACCGCCTGTCTCTTCGTTTGCGGGGCTGATTATATCAATATCACCACCTAAGTCTTCAACTATACTGAAAACGAGGGAGAGTCCCAAACCTGTGCCTTCACCCGCCTCTTTAGTAGTGAAAAAGGGGTCGAAAACGCGATCCCTTATCGCTAGGGGGATGCCAATTCCTTCATCGACGACCGCGATTTCAACTCTCTCGTCTTTTACTATCGTCTGCAAGAGGATTTCGCCATTTGCTTGACTTGCATCACGAGCATTGTTGATTAGGTTAATTAAGACCTGCAGAAGACGTTGTGAGTCGCCGAGAATTTTTGCAGTGGGGTCACAGTCGATGCGGAGAAATAATTCTTTGCTCTTTCTGTCTAGGGATACTAGGGTCTGAGCCTGTGCCATACATTCGCTAATAGTTACTATTTCACTCTCGTATTGAGTCTTGTTTGTGCCCGCGTGCGCGAAATTGACTAAGGATTGTAAGATAGTCGATGTGCGATCGGTTTGCTCGATAATTTGCCTGGCTAGGCTTAGCAGTTCCGTATCCTCGTATTCGTCTCGAATGGTTTGTGCGAGGCAGGCAATTCCCGTGATCGGGTTTCCGATCTCATGAGCTACGCCAGCGGCTAGTCTCCCGATGGAGGCAAGCCTCTCAGTGTGTGTAAGCCCCGCTTCCAATATTTCCATTTCGGTTATGTCTTCTAGAAGAATGATAATGCCTTCGTGAATAGAATCTGGATCGCTGGTCTGTTCTATAAGAGCTTTGTGTAGGTTGACGGTCCGTTTCTGACCATCTAATTCGAATGCATATTTATAGGAATGACTGGCGTCATCATCTACAAAATTCGCAAATAGGCTTAGCCAGGGCTCCGCTAGATCGATAAGTTGGGAGCCAACGACATCGGCGCTGTTCAACTGAGTAAACTGCTCCATCGCTCTATTCCACATGATGACTTCACTGTCGGTACTGAGTGAGCAGACACCTAAGGGTAGATCAAGCAGGATCTGACGGTGATACCGTCTTAGATTGTCGAGATCGGCTGCCATGCCAGACAAGTTGCTGCGATAGGCTTCGATACGATTCTCGATAACATTAAGATCCGAGCTGCCGTGTTCAGAGACGATGCTGTAGGGAAGGTAGCCATCGATAATCTCTCGTGCGATTGAGGGTCCGAGTAACCCCGATAGATTGGCTTCCAGTTTTCCACGCAGTTGTTGCATCGCATAAGGTCGACGATCGTTCTCGTCGATATTTAAATCCTTAAGCGCTTGGCCTACTTCTCGGTTTGCAGTTCTCTCACCCAGCGGTTTACTGAGGCTTTTAATAAAGTCTCGTGGCAGTTTCGCGACCAGACCACTACGTTTGCGGCGCTTAATGGTATCGAGTGTGCAGATATCGGCAGAGCTTCTTTCCGCGTCGGTGCTGGTGCTGAAGAGGGAGATGACGACGAAAAGTACACAGTTACTAATTAGCGAGAGAGCGGTTATCTCCCTCCAGTTAACTGAAACCAGAGCCAAGGGATCAGCGTCGGATAACAGTGGCAGCATTAGAAATAGGAACCAGATGAGCACACCGATGCCTAGCCCCCACAGAAACCCCTTTTTATTTGCCGCTGGCCAGTAAAGAATCGCAACTATTCCCGGCATAAATTGTAGGCAGGCGGTGAATGCAACAATGCCGGTCACCCGAATGGCTATTTGCTCGCTCGGTAGGTAATGGAAGAGGAAGCCAAGCCATATAATTGCGGTTATAAGGGTGCGGCGCTTCCAGAGTAGCCAACGATAAATATCCTCGTTCGCCTTTGGCTGGTAGATGGGAAGTATCAAATGATTCAGGCACATATTTGAGAGCGCTAAGGTGATAACGATGATCAGGCCGCTCGCTGCAGATAATCCTCCAATATAGGCGAGTAGACTGATCATGGGCGACTGGTAGGCGGCACCGATAACTATTGGGTAGTATTCCACCTGCACGGTACTGCCTGACTGCAGGCCGGCCCAGAGAATGGGGAGGACAGGCAGGCTGAGCAATAAGAAATACAGAGGTAGGCCCCAACTCGCAAAAGACAGCGCTCGTTGTCCATTGTTTCCATTAAAGGTCACATAGAACATATGTGGCATTGCGACCGCCGCTGTGAAGAACAATAGTGCCATGACGTGGAAGGAGGAGAAGTAGTTGGTATTCTTCAGGCTTGCTACAAGCTCGGGTTGGTCTTGCAGCCAGCTATCGAGTCCATCGAGGCTGCCGAAGGCGCCAAACACCGCGAAGGCACCAACAGCGAGGAATGCTATCAGCTTCACGAGAGATTCGAAGGCAATTGCCATGACTAGACCGTCATATTGTGCTCGCCCAGCCCTTCTGGAAGTGCCGAATAAGATCGAAAATAATGTAATTACCACGCAGAACCCGATCGCAACTACGCCTTGTTCCGCCTCTGGTGATAGCAAAGACGCGGTGTCTGCAACGGCTCTAATTTGCAGCGCGATGAGCGGTGTAACGGCGGTCAGGATGACCAGGGTGGTAATGGTGCCCGCCCATGGAGAACGGTAGCGAAATGCCATTAGATCTGCTAGAGAGCCGAGCTGGTAAGTGCGCGCCAATTCCATTAATGGGCGTAATAGTAAGGGTGAAAGTAGAAAGGCTAGCGAGATGCCGATGGAGCTGGCGAGATAGCCGTAGCCATCACGTAGGGCATTGCCAATGGAGGTGTAGTAGGCCCAGACGCTGGCGAATACGCCGAGAGAGAGAACATAGACGATTGGATGGCGAACGATTCTTTCGGGAATCCAACCACGCTCCGTCACGAAGGCGATGCCAAACAGTAGCGCGAGATAGCCACCACCAAGAGCGACGATCGTGGTTAGTTCAAAATTCATCGGAATCCTGTTCTCGATGAGACCAACTCGCGATTAGGACTACTATGAAGCCCACGAAGAACGGGCGGTACCAAGCGCCAGTACTCTGGTTAATCCAATCTACACTGGCTAAGAAAAGCAGATAGATGATAAGCAGGAGGACCAAGATTGATCGGGGTATGTACACAGGAATTCCTTCGGATTGCTAGTGCTTGCTGGATGTTACAATTTGCTGGATATTATAAGGAGCGTCTGGCCAAGTCTATGGCTACGCTACCAGCATTTGGAATTGGTTCGTTATTCTAGAGGCAAGCTGTCGACTTTTGCTACGGCTTGGCTGTCCCAGTTCTCTATAGCCCACTCTAATTGTGACTCGGGCTTCGCTTTTGCTATTTCCGTTGGCGGTGCTTGACCGAGAAATGTAAGTGCCTTGTATATCGCCTCAGATGCCCTATCAGTTTTAATTGAAGGTGCAAATGCCTGTTTGCTGAGTTTATGCCCCTTTTCATCGACGATGATTGGGATGTGGGCGTAGCTTATTTTTTGGTAATTTAGCACTTTTTGCAAATAGATTTGTCGCGGGGTTGAGTCGAGTAGATCCCAGCCCCTCACTATATGCGTGATGTTCTGAAATTGATCGTCAACAACGACAGCGAGCTGGTAGGCGAATAGCTCGTCCTTTCGACAAATTACGAAGTCGCCGACATCGAGTTCGAGTTGCTGGCTAAAGTGCCCCTGAATATCATCATCGAAGCTTATTGCTAACGCCTTAGTTTTCAAACGAAGCGCGTAGGGCTTCTCTGGTGGGGCGCAGCGCTTACGGCAGGAGCCATTGTATACCAGTCCCATTTCTCTGATCTGGCCTCGAGTGCAATTGCAGGGATAGCAGAGGCCTCTATCTTGAAGCTGGCCGATAATCTCCTCATAGGCATCCAAACGCGTGCTTTGATAGAGCACTTCATCATCCCAAATCATGCCAAGGTCTTGCAGCTGTTGGAGGATGAGCTCGGCGCTGCCGGCAGGCTCTCTAGGCGGGTCCAAGTCTTCGACGCGAATTAGCCACTTACCTTGGTTTGCGCGCGCATCGAGGAAGCTCGCTAATGCGGCAACTAGCGAACCGAAATGAAGAGGGCCTGTGGGTGAGGGAGCGAAGCGACCGATGTAGCCTTGTCCGGGCTTCGTATTGATCTGAGACGCTGTTAGCGTTTGCATATTGGGTAGTCGAGAGTATTTCTTAACAATTCTACAGTATCTCCACGCATCCTGAAGAGCTCAACTGCGAGTCATTTAGACTGTCCCGACCTCTTCGCGGTCTCTTTTTAGCGGCCGGCGCATGCCAGTAAAGTGATGATGTATGCTCGAAACAACCCAAAAGCCAGAGGTGCTATAGAATTGATCAGAGGCACCCTAATGTGGATTGGCTGCGTACATCCCTCTCAATTTGAAGGGCGGAATTTGGCTGGTTCTAAGGAGGCGCGGACGGCAAGATTAGCCGCATGCTCTGTTTCTTAGGCCAGTGCATGCGGTAATAAATAGCTGCTTAGTTGCCGAGCTGCTTTTCTTTAATCTCATCTAGAGTCTTGCAATCGATACACTTGTTTGCAGTTGGCCGTGCCTCTAAGCGGCGGATACCGATATCGATTCCGCAAGAATCGCAATAGCCATAATCATCCTGAGCGATGAGCTCGATGGTGCTATCGATCTTCTTGATTAGCTTGCGCTCCCGGTCACGTGTGCGCAACTCAAGGCTGAATTCTTCTTCCTGAGTTGCACGATCGGCGGGGTCCGGGTAGTTCGCCGCATCGTTGCTGTCCAGGAGGTAAAGCTTCACACGGCCCACCTGGACCTGCCAGGCGCGCAGCCAGATCGGGTGGCCGGGCAGGCCGAGCTGTATCCGCAGCCACTCCCCGTTGGAATGACGCAACGGCATGATTGGCAACTGGCCGGGATCGTTATACGGGTAAAGCGCCTGCTGTGCACCGTCCCGGTCGATCAGCTGGCGATAATAGCCTTGCTGGTAGAGAAGCCCCACGCC
>JAESUT010000072.1 GCA_016762995.1 Gammaproteobacteria bacterium
CCAGCGCCCAGAACCGCCGCCTTCGAGATTGGCTTGGCTGCAGCCTGCTGCCTCTTCGCCAGACCGCCGAGAAACTGATCGTTAAGGAACATCTGTACAAGATTCGCCGCTACTTCGGTTGCCGCCAGTTTAATAAAACCTTGGTGCTCAAGCTCTAGCGCGCCGGCACGGTCCATACCTGCTGCTTTCTGCATTGTCATTACCGCCGTAATGGGGGCGGGGTAATTCGGCCCTGCCGCAGCTGCAACCATGCCCTTGGCCGTCTCAAATGCCACATTCATTTCTATCGGCGTAAGCGTGAGCGCGGAGGTCTTTTGTCTACGAATTTTTCCATAGTCGAATTTCCCCTCATTGCATTGCTGGATGATTTTCTCTGCCGCCTCAATGAGCATGTCTTTATCAACAATTGCATCGAGCGCGCCCTCAGCGAAGGCCTGCTTTGCCTTAATGTGCGACCCGCTACTAATCCATTGATTGGCATTGTCTGCTCCGATAAGTCGAGGCAATCTTACGGTGCCACCGAAGCCAGGCAATAGCCCCAATTTAACCTCTGGAAAGCCTACAAGTGCAGATTCGGTTGCGACACGGTAATCCGCTGAGATGGCCAATTCAAAACCTCCGCCTAGCGCTATACCATCGATGGCTGCAACGGTTGGAAATGGCAGATCTTCCAGGTCAGAGAATATTTTATTTACCTCAACAAGCCATGCATGCACCTGTTGCTCGCCCTCGGCAAACTTTGAAGTAAACTCAGTAATATCGGCGCCAACTATGAAAGTCTTCTTGGCACTCGAGAGCACTAGGCCCGGTACATCAGCTTTTTGCAGGGCGGCGATAGCCAGCTGCAACTCACCCAAGGTTTCTTGATCGAATTTGTTTACAGATGAGCCTTCTAGGTCGAACACCAGGTTGGCAATGCCAGAAGGCAATACATCGACGCTTAGCGCCTTGCCTGAGTAGATCATATTTAGCTCCAATATAAGGTAAACCGCGCTATGGGTCAGAGCCGGACATTATAGCCCCGCTGGTCCTATATAAGAAGTCATCGACATCACAGCCAGATCAGCACGAATTGGGTTATTATCAACCTATGATCAAACACTTAGAGCTATTCCTAGGAACAAAAAAAATCCCCAGCGCCTTCGCGTATTGGCTAATTAGCAGCGCCCTGCTAGCAGTTGGCAGTCCCTCCATGGCGGCGCAGAGCGCTGTCATCTTGCTCTACCACCACGTCGCCGAGAACACGCCCCCCTCGACGTCCATTTCCCCGGCTAACTTCGATGCGCACCTAGCCTATTTAAGAGACAACGGTTTCAACGTCATTGCACTCGATAGAATGATAGACAGCCTGCGCTCCGGTCAATCTCTGCCCGAAAAATCAGTAGTGATTACCTTTGACGACGGATACAGCTCTATCTACAACGAAGCATTTCCCATGCTCGAGTCCTACGGCTACCCTTTTACGCTATTCCTAAGCACCGAGCCTATCGACAATGGCCTACGTAACTACATGACCTGGGATCAGGTTCGGGAGATGAGTGCCGCCGGTGTGATCATTGCCAATCACATGATCGATCACCCCTATATGTTAGAGACAAGAGACAATGAATCTGATGATCAGAGGCTTGCAAGGTTGAGAGAGGATCTATTAAAGGCTGAGCAAAGAATAGAAACAGAGACCCAGCAGTCTCATCGCTATCTTGCCTACCCCTATGGCGAATATGACCCTGCTATAAAGTCACTCCTTCAGAAGCTGAATTTTGTCGGCCTAGCGCAAAATTCCGGTGCGGTGGGTCCTGAATCAGATTTTCTTGCTCTACCGCGGTTTCCGCTTGCTAGCATTTACGCAAATTTGGATACGGCAAGCACAAAGTTTTCCACTCTGCCGTTTGTGGTAAGCCAATTGCGGCCCGATTCGCCGCTAACCTCGAACAGGAGCCCGTCGGCCGTACTCAAATTCGAGAAGGGAGACTACAACTTCAGTCAGATTGGCTGTTTCGCTAACAGCAAACCAATACCGATGACCTGGATAGATAGGGAACAAGGCGTGCTGGAATTAACTCCCGAAGCGAGCTATTCGGGAAGACGCTGGCGCTATATCTGTACCGCTCCCGACCCAATCTCAAATCGTTTCTACTGGCATTCAGTGCAGTGGATAAATCTGGATTGAGGTCGCTCACGCGAATCAATTTTCCATCCAACGACGATCTCTTTGGCGTAAATCATTCTGCTGAATCAAGGTCTGAACTTCGTCAATATAGCTCTCCCCTCGCTGCGAATACCTGTCTAAACCCTGAGCCAGCAGCATCGGATCTAAGCGCCGGCCCAAGCGTCTAAGTCGCGCCCGCTCCTGGCGAAAGCCTGCATACAGACGATGGGTATTTATATTCAGGTAATAGCCCTCGATGGCAGCCTTAATAGAGTCGAAGCTCTTCACTTCATGGGTAGCACCCTCTACGCGCCTATTGGGGATGATGCCGCAACCTTCTTCGAAGCACCATTGACCGAAGATATTATTGCCCTCCAGAGCAAACCTCGAGGTGCCCCATGCTGACTCATTTGCAGCCTGCGCTAGAACCAGAGAAGCAGGAATCACGTCCACCTTCAACAATAACTCGTTCACCAGAGCCTGGTCACTCACAGCCTCAGTGCCTTCGCTGTAGGTAATCGCTAGGTCTATTACCCAGTTTCTTTCGCGCCCGGATAGCGCGATCCCTGCGTCTGCGATCTCGGCATAGCTTAGCAGCCTCAGACGCAGATCGCTGATGAGGCCGTTTTCGTAATGCACATAATCTTGCAGAAAATCAAAAAACTGCTGTTTCTTTACTTCGATGTTTGAGATTGATGCAAAGTCGGGAAAGACAACAATCGGCTCCGGTGTCAGAGCAGTCTCTGTAGCCGATTCATAGGTGGGAGCGAATTTCGTTATAGCAACCGTTAAGGCAATCAGGGCAACAGAGATCAGCCCCGCGAAGGCAAGTTCAAGCTTGCGCTTCTGCCCTGCAATCTCACCGTCTGACAGCATCGAAACTCCCTAGTCATAGTTGCTACGCGTGCATCTATATTAGATGTACTAATTATCGTCTCAGCAAAAAATACGTAAAGTGACGCGAATCACAAAAATTTTCACCGAATTTATAATTTAGGACAACAGTTTCCGGCATTAGTTACTTATTTACTCTCTATCACGCCTGAGCTATCTAATACAGATCACTGAAATCAAAGAAAATACCTGATATTTACGAATAAAATTTGCCGTCTCGCACTCGGCTTTTAAATTACTAATCTCAATGTGAGAAATTTAGCTCTAATCTAGCATGCCTTATTTACTGCCGCCCCTGCAGTCCGGAGACGATGGCGAAGAACCCTGCCGCTGCTCCCATTCCTGCTCCGTATATAGGTGCAAGGCTAAGGCGTGCACACCCTCGTCAAGCTCGATCTGCAATAACTTGTAAACGGCCTGATGCCTACGCACCAAATTCAAGTCGGTGAATGTTGCAGAGACGGCAGTGACATTAAAGTGAGACTCAGTCGCTGGCCCACCATGCATATGGCTCTCGTTCGCAACCTCCAACATCGATGGCTGCAAAGCCTCCGACAACTTTGCTTGAATCGTATCTTGTACCGACATAGTGAATATCAACTCCCTTCAATAGCCGCTGCGGCCAATTTTATTCCCATTCAGTATAACGTAAATGCTGTCGATAAAATGGAGTGGTCATGACTGGCTAGCCTCGTTACACTGTCGCCCTCACGGAGCCCCCAAATGACCATTTCCTGGTACCCCGGACATATGCACAAAGCCAGTAAAGAACTGGTGAAGATCATGCACAAGATGGATGCGGTGATCGAAGTCTTAGATGCACGCATACCCGAATCAAGCTGCAACCCTCTGCTGGCGAGTATTCATGAGGGGCGTCCCTGCATCCGCATCTTAAACAAATCGGATCTTGCTGATGACAAAGTGACCGCAGCCTGGGCCGCACACTTTTCCAAGATGGAGAACAGTGCCTGCCTCATCAACGGCAAGGGCGCGCAGCTCAGTCGAGCAGACATCGTAAAAACCGCAAAGAGACTCATCAAAAATACCGACGATACCGTGCTCATTCAGGGGCAGATCGTTATCGACGGCATTCCCAATGTTGGTAAATCGAGCCTCCTAAATCTATTCGCTGAGCGCAAGGTGGCCAACACCGGCAATGAACCCGCTATTACCAAGGGCCAGCAGCGCGTCAAACTGCAAGAAGGTTGGTACCTGATCGATACCCCCGGCATGCTCTGGCCGAAGCTGGAAGATCAAGAGAGCGCCTACAGACTGGCCATCACAGGCACGATTCGAAGTACAGCAGTAGAAGTGGCTGACATTGCCTGGTTCCTCGCCGAGCTATTACTTCGAGATTACCCAGAGCGCCTAGCGACAAGATACGCTTTACCTAGCTCCATCACTGAGCCTGAACCTTTCTTCGATGCCCTCGCGAAGCAACGCGGGTCAATAGGTCGTGGCGGCAGAGCGGACCTGAACAAAACGGCAGTAATATTACTAAACGAATTCCGCTCAGGTAAACTAGGCACATTCAGCCTGGAGACACCCCCCTCGTAACGTCACCGCTCTAGGTACGTTCCGCTAGGAATCAATCAAGCAATACACGTTACAGAAGGCAACCCTAAGCATGGCCGTAGTAAGCACTCCTGATACCGAACAAAGCAGCTCTATTCAACCCTCGAAAATACACCCAGCTTTCGAGTGGCAACGCAGCGAAGAAATAAGCTCTCTTAATATCACCATGGAGGAGTATGTCCATAGAGTGACAGGGGCAAAGCACTTTCACCTTAGCAGTGAAAACACCGAGAATGTATTCCTCGTCGCGTTTAGAACAGTGCCAATGGATTCCTCTGGCGTCGCGCACATTCTGGAACATACGGCTCTGTGTGGTAGCAAGAAATTCCCTGTCAGGGACCCATTCTTCATGATGATTCGACGTTCCTTAAACACATTCATGAATGCGTTCACCAGCAGCGATTGGACTGCCTATCCATTTGCCAGCAAAAACAGAAAAGATTTCAACAACCTCTTATCCGTATATCTCGATGCCGCATTCTTCTCGCGTCTACATGAACTCGATTTTGCACAGGAAGGACACCGCCTCGAATTTTCCGAACCCGGAAATTCAGATAGCGAACTGCAGTATAAGGGCGTGGTCTTCAATGAGATGAAAGGCGCCATGAGCTCCACAAATAGCGTCCTATGGCAGACCATTAGCAAATACGTATTCCCGACTACGACCTATCATTTCAATAGTGGCGGCGAGCCCGATCACATACCCGACCTTAGCTATCAGCAACTGCTGGATTTTTACAAGAGCCATTACCATCCCAGCAATGCCGTCTTCATGACCTTCGGCGACATATCTGCATTCGATCATCAAGAGGATTTTCAAGAGAAAGCGCTTTCACATTTCGAAAAGCTAGACATTCACATCGAGGTGGATGATGAAAAGAGATACCTGGCCCCCATATCTGTCGAAGAATTCTATGCAAGCGAGGAATCTGATAAACCGCAAAGCCATGTAGTTCTTGCCTGGCTCTTAGGCCGCAGCACCGACCTTGGCGAGTTATTCCGCGCGGAGCTTGTTTCCAGCGTCTTGCTAGATAATAGCGCGAGCCCCCTGCTTCAAGCACTCGAGACTAGTGAGCTGGGCAGCTCTCCATCACCAATGTGCGGCCTAGAAGACTCCAATCGAGAGATGAGCATGATGGCAGGCCTCGAAGGCTGCACAGCGGAATCAAGCGAAGCCGTAGAGAGCCTCATAATTAAGACTCTGGAAGATGTAGTAAAGAACGGAATCCCCTACTCGCAAGTTGAGGCTTCCCTGCATCAATTAGAGCTACATCAGAGAGAGATTTCTGGCGACAGCTACCCCTATGGGTTACAGCTTATCCTTGCCGGTCTCTCTACCGCGATGCACCGCGGCGACCCTATCAAGCTATTGAACATCGACCCAGTGCTTGCCGAGCTGCGAGAACTTATCAAGGACGAACGCTTCATCCCAGACCTCGTGCAGACGCTACTGCTAGACAACCCGCACCGTGTCAGACTGACACTGAAACCCGACCCAGAGTTGGCGAAAYGCAAGGTACAAGCCGAACTAGATCAGCTTGNCGCCATCAAGAACGCGCTCWGTGATGATGAAAAACTAGCGATCATTACACAAGCAAAACAACTCGCCGCACGACAGACGGAGGAAGATGACCCAGGCCTGCTTCCCAAAGTTGGTCTCGAAGATGTACCTGAGTCCATAAGCGAACCCGAGCGATTCGATACCACTCTCAGCARCAGCAATGCACCAATTAGTTTTTATGGCCAAGGCACTAACGGACTCTGCTACCAACAAATCGTAATGGCTATACCTGAAATCGATCAAGAGCTCTTGGATGTGCTGCCTCTTTACACCACCTGCCTGACTGAGTTTGGCGTCGGTGACAAAGACTACGCGCAGACACAAGCCTGGCAGGCGCAAATTAGCGGCGGCATTAGCTGCTTCAGCAGTATKCGCAGCAACTTGAACGATGTGCAATCGAGCAAGGCGATCATCTCTTTTTCATCGAAATGCCTAGCCGACAACCATCTCCAAATTACCGAGTTGCTGCACAGCACCATCAATGCGGTGCGTTTCGATGAGGATAAACGGCTGCAAGAACTCATCGAGCAGATTTGTGCACGCAAGGAGAACAGCATCACCGGCCAGGGACATAGCCTAGCTATGAGCCTCGCCAGCAGTCGCATGAGCCCCACAGCCCTGCTCGGTCATCGCTCGGGCGGCCTAGAAGGCATCAAGCAACTCAAAGCCTTAAGAACACAGATGGAACAGAAATCTTCGCGCCTTGAATTGCTAGGCAAGTTCAAGTCCCTGCATGACAAAATTCTAGCTGCAAACAAGGAGTTCCTTGTCATAGCAGAGCCTGAACATCGCAGCCAACTAATCTCGGACATCGATGGTGTTTGGGGAACGTCGGTTGGCGGCACTAATGACAGCCCTTTGAAATTGCCTCCTCTACGGGAGAGCATCAAACAGGCGTGGTGCACAACCACTGCCGTTAACTTCTGCGCCAAGGCCTATCCTACCGTTGCCTCGGGGCATGTAGATAATGCCCCGCTGCAGGTATTGGCCGGCTTCATGCGCAATGGCTTCCTGCACCGAGCAATTCGAGAGCAAGGCGGCGCCTACGGCGGTGGAGCCAGCCAAGATGCTGGCTCTGCATCCTTCCGCTTTTTCTCCTATAGAGACCCACGCCTACAGGAGACACTGGCAGACTTCGACGCCGCCATAGACTGGGTTATTTCGAGTGAACACAAGCCCCATCAATTGGAAGAAGCGATATTAGGTGTAATAGCAAGCCTCGACAAACCGGCCTCACCGGCTGGAGAGGCAAAACAAGCCTATTTCAATCGAGTCTTCGGGCGCACTTTGGAGCATCGAAGCCAGTTTAGGAAGCAGGTATTGAACACCACCACCGCGGACCTACAGCGGGTAGCGCAGCGCTATTTAGCCCCTGAAAAGGCAAGTATCGGCATTATCTGCAATAAAGAGTCAGCTGAAAGCCTAGATATCGAAAATTTGGAAATTGTAAATCTATAGGTATTACAACCTATTACAGGTTTATTTTACGCGAAATAGCAGATGTAGAAACAAACTGAGAAATTTGCAGTAAATTCAGGAACTTTTTTCAGATTGGCTAGTCAGAGTTAGTGTAGGTAAATGTTAGACAAAATTGTGGGTTTTGTTTCATTTATCTCTCCCTTGATAGTATATTTAGCCCAACTGCCTCCGGTCGTTGGGCTTTCTTTTTGTACTTCCCTAATTTCAAATTTTCCTCCAACTCCTTCGCATCCAAAAACAGCCACCACCTCCTAGGATGCGGCGTATCCAAATTTTAATTTTGAGCACTAATCTACAGTAATTCTATGGATGCAGAACGCGCAAGAAAAGAAGCCACACATGTCACCCTTGTAGGCATGTTGCTCGATTTGCTGCTTGGAATCGGCAAAATAGTTGGTGGTACCGTAACCAATTCCTTCGCACTTATAACCGACGGCATTCATTCTCTCACCGATGCCGGAACCGATATTTTTGTATTGATCGTCACACGTGTTTCCCACGCTGAGCCTGATGCCGAGCACCAATACGGCCATGGCCGCTTCGAGACATTGGGCACTATTGCCATGGGCGTCGTATTTTTCATCACCGCCGCAATCTTACTGTACGACAGCATCAACCGACTGCGCCTCGATGAGCCTTTGTCCACCCCTGCTGTCGGAGGAATCGCTATCGCGCTGTTCTCTGTCGCCACGAAGGAGTGGATATATCACTACACGATGCGTGTCGCGAAGAAGCTCAATTCCAACCTACTTAAAGCGAATGCTTGGCATAGCAGGACTGATGCGATTTCCTCGATCGCAGTACTCATCGGAATTGTTGGCGCGCGTCAGGGCTATCTATGGATGGACACAGTCGCCGGCATGTTCGTTGCGTTAATCATCGCCAAAATTGGCTGGGAACTCTGTGCTGACAGCCTGATAGAGCTTGTAGATACCGCCGTGCCGAAACAGCGCCGCGAACAATTCGAGTCCTGCATTTTGAGCATAGCTGGAATTCGAGGGATCACTGAACTGCGAAGCAGAACTAGCGGCGGAAAAATAATTTTGGAGGTTAAGCTATTAGTTAATTCGTACATATCTGTATCGGAAGGCCATCAGCTCGGTGAATTAGTAAACAAATCACTTATCAGTCAATTCGGTGACCTCTCCGAGGTGCTCATTCACATCGACCCCATTCAACACGACACTAGCGTGGATGAATCGCAATTGCCTGAACGCTCAGAGGTAATAGCCGCATTGAAAACGCGCTGGGGTAATTTGATAGATCAGCAGTCAATCGCCTCTATCGATCTTCATTACTTAGGCGGCTCAATTGAAGTGGATCTTGTACTCGATGTCGATGAATTATCAATGGCAATAGCTAAAGACCTAGATGCTGCAATCAACGCGGAACTGCATATTACAAAATTGCGTATCTTTAATAAATTGTATGAATCTTTGCACCACAACGCCTCATCTTGAACCCCTTGAACTGCCGCAGATCAGGGTGACATATTTACTTACAATTGGGTTTCAATTCCCTATACTAATGCCCTGCATCTGTTGTCGATATTAGGATGTTGAACCACCGAAACAAGAACCAAAAAGGAAAACCGGTTAGCAATGAAACCGACTGATACCGCCGACCCTGATTACTTTCATAAAGTAGTCGACTGCCAGTGGGCCTGCCCCGCTCACACTCCTGTCCCCGAATACATACGTTTGATTGCCGAGAAACGCTATTCCGATGCCTATATGATCAACTGGCATTCGAATGTATTCCCTGGCATTCTCGGGCGCACTTGTGACCGCCCCTGCGAGCCAGCTTGCAGACGCGGACGAGTCGAAGAAGAGCCTGTCGCCATATGCCGATTGAAGCGCGTTGCAGCCGACTATAAATCTGACATCAGGGATCGCCTCCCTCAAGCACCGAAGAAAAAGAACGGCAAACATATCGCCCTTATTGGGGCGGGACCTGCCTCTCTCACCGTCGCGCGCGATCTCCTGCCGCTCGGTTATGAAATCACTCTATTTGAGAAAGACGCTCTAAGCGGCGGAGCCATGCGCACGCAGATTCCTAGGTTTAGACTTCCTGCAGAAGTGTTAAACGAAGAGTTAAATTATATTCTCGACATGGGCGTCAATTGCCGTTTCGGTGAAGAAATTACCAGCATGCGCGACATCTTGGCTGAAGACTACGACGCCGTATTTGTTGGCACTGGCGCACCGCTAGGCAAATGGTTAGACCTGCCAGGACATGAAGAGGCAATAGACAACATACATACCGGGATCGAATGGCTCGCAAGCGTCGCCTTCGAACATATTTCGAGTGTGGGAAAGAACGTACTCGTGCTAGGTGGCGGCAACACCGCGATGGATTGCTGCAGAACTTCCAAGCGCATCGGCGGTGAATCTGTAAGCGTCGTAGTACGCAGCGGCTTCGATCAGATGAAGGCATCCCCTTGGGAAATCGAAGATGCAATGAACGAAGACATACCCATATTGAACTTCCATGTACCAAAGCGCTATATCACCGAGAACGGCAAACTCGTCGCCATGGAGTTTGAAAAGGTACGCAAGGAAGTCGATGCGAATGGCAGACGACAGCTTATTCCAACTGGAGAAGCTCCTGCGATACTGCCCTGTGACGATGTGTTATGCGCCATTGGACAGGAAAATAGTTTCCCGTGGATAGAAAGAGACCTCGGTATCGAGTTTGACCAATGGGAAGTGCCTGTTCTTAACAAGAGTACATTCCAATCGACTCACGAAAAAGTCTTCTTCGGCGGCGACTCTGCCCTAGGACCTGACAATATTATTACCGCCGTCGCACATGGACACGATGCCGCCGTATCGATTCATATGCTCTGCGAAGAAAAAGACATCACTCAGCGCCCCGATCCGCTCACCAATCTTAGCAGCCAGAAGATGGGCATACATCAGTGGTCCTACAGCAACGATATTAGCGCAGACTTCCGTTTCGCGGTTCCCCATGCTGACAAGCAGGTGACGCTAAACGACATCAACGTTGAGGTCGAACTGGGCTTCGATGAGCAACTCGCGTTCAACGAAACGATGCGCTGCCTGAACTGTGATGTGCAAACTGTGTTCACCGACAAGCTCTGTATCGAGTGTGATGCCTGTGTAGATATTTGTCCTACCGACTGCATCACCTTTACGCAGAACCAGGACGAGCCCGAGCTCCGGACTACTCTTTTAGCCCCAGCCGAAAACGAGGAGCAAGACCTCTACGTTTCCGACCTGCTTCTCACCGGACGTATCATGGCGAAAAATGAAGACCTGTGCCTGCACTGTGGTTTATGCGCCGAGCGCTGCCCCACTAATGCCTGGGACATGCACAAATACCTATTCAACACGGCCAAAGCGGAAAACGCATGTCAGAGTTAATTCAAACCTCCAAGGTTGCCGGCCTAACCAAGGTCAATGATTTCGTCGTCAAATTTGCCAACGTAAATGGCTCCGGCTCAGCGAGTGCAAACGGCATGTTCGCAAAGGCGGTGTTTCGTATGGGAATTCCCATTAGCCCGCACAACATCTTCCCCTCCAACATCCAGGGGCTACCCACTTGGTTTGAGGTGAGGGTCAACGAGAACGGCTATTTAGGACGGCGCGAGGGTGTCGACCTCATCGTCGCCATGAACGAGCAGACTATCGGTAAGGACATCGCCTCAGTAGTTCCAGGCGGCTATGTCTTGTACGACTCCTCAAAAGTTTTGGCAAATGAATTACTGCGCGACGATGTAAGCTATCTTCCAATCCCTCTTAAGGATATTTGCCTGCAAGAGTTCGAGAAACCTGCCCAGCGACAACTGTTCAAAAACATTGTCTACATCGGCGCTCTCTCTGCGTTTCTCGACATCGACTTCAAAGTGCTAACCGAACTGGTAAGTGAGCAATTTCGCGGAAAAGAAAAGCTCATCTTGCCGAACATTCACGCACTGGAACTCGGCTACCAATACGCGAGCGACAACTTCAATTGCCCGCTCAGTCTACGGCTAGAAAAAAGCGACAAGAATAAAGGCAAAATTTTGATGGACGGAAACACCGCCACGGGCCTAGGTAGCGTCTATGGTGGCGCGACTGTTGCCGCTTGGTATCCGCTGACTCCATCAACATCAGTAGTAGATAGCTTCGCAAAATACTGCAAACGTTTGCGCATCGATGCTGGCACCGGCAAGAAAAAATACTCTATCGTGCAGGCCGAGGATGAACTCGCCGCGATAGGCATAGCAATTGGCGCTGGCTGGAATGGCGCACGCGCATTCACTGCAACCAGCGGCCCAGGCATCTCTTTGATGCAAGAATTTCTCGGGCTCGCCTATTTCTCTGAGGTGCCGATCGTCGTCTTTAATGTTCAGCGAGTTGGTCCCTCTACCGGTATGCCAACACGCTCACAACAGGGCGATCTACTTTGCTGTGCCTACGCCTCTCATGGCGACACCAAACATGTGCTCTTGTTTCCCGCAAATCCTAGCGAGTGTTTTGACTATGCGGCAAGTTCGTTCGATATTGCAGATCGAATTCAATCCCCGGTGATAGTCATGAGCGACTTAGAGCTGGGCATGAACGAGCAAATCTGCGAACCCTTAAACTGGAATGACGAAAGCCGCTACGATAGAGGCAAGGTATTAAACGCAGAGCAACTGGACGAAATTGAAAAGTATGGCCGCTATCTCGATTCTGACGGCGACGGTATAACTTATCGCACCTATCCCGGCACCCATCCGCATAAGGGTAGTTACTTTACTCGCGGCAGCTCTCATGACGCCTACGCCGCCTACACAGAAGATGGCTCCGTGTACGCAGAGGTGATGGATAGATTGACGCTGAAAATGAAGACCGCCTTGAACTATCTTCCTGAGCCAGAATTTTCCAAGCCCACTTCCAACAAATTAGGCTTGGTCTTCATCGGCACTACAATTAGCGCCATCAATGAAGTTCTAGACAACTTGGCAAAGCAAGGCATTGCGCTAGATACGATGCGTATCCGAGCATTCCCCTTCCACGATAGTGTCACGGAATTCTTTGACGCACACGAACTCAATTATGTAATTGAGCAGAATCGCGACGCACAGCTGAAAAGCCTGCTTAAGATCGAATGCAATATTCACGAAGAAAAGATGCACTCGATTCTCAGCTACGATGGCGCCTTAATTACCGCGCAACACATCGAAAAATCCATCATGGGGAGCCTCTAATCAGGTCTATCCCCACTCTAGCTGTAAGCCCCATGCATGATATGAATGTGAGCGGAGAAGTTTCCGCGTAAAACGGCAACAATTATGACTTATATAAGTAAACCAAAATTCAAACACCCGCAAATGCAGACCAATGATATTGGTCTCACGCGCAGAGACTACGAAGGAACTCTGACTACTCTCTGTGGTGGTTGCGGACACGATTCAATCAGTGCAGCCATCATTCAGGCCGCTGCCGAAATGTCTCTTGAGCCGCATAGGGTTGCTAAGATTTCCGGTATCGGCTGCTCTTCAAAAATACCTTCCTACTTTCTCAGCAAAGCACATGGGTTTAATTCCGTGCACGGCCGCATGCCATCGGTTGCGACCGGCGCCAATATCGCCAACAAGGAACTCTATTACGTTGGAGTTTCAGGCGATGGCGACAGCGCATCTATCGGCCTTGGCCAATTCTGCCATATCGTCCGGCGCCGTATAAACATGCTGTATATCGTCGCAAACAACGGCACTTATGGCCTTACCAAGGGCCAGCTTTCTGCCACGGCAGATCTTGGCTCGCGAACGAAGTCAGGCGAAGAAAGTCAGTTCGACAATATCGACATGGCTACGCTCGCAATCGAGCTGGGCGCAAGCTTCGTTGCACGCAGCTTCTCCGGGGACAAGAAGCAACTCATCCCGTTGCTGCAGGCTGGCCTTTCGCATAAAGGTTTCGCGTTCATCGACGTGATCTCGCCCTGCGTTACGTTCAATAACACCGATTTTTCGACCCATGGATACAAAAACACCTGGGAGAATTACGTCGCTCTGAGTGAAATAGACTTCGTGCCAATGCGTGAAGAAATTACGACGAGCTACGGAGCAGGAAAGGAAAAAGAAATAACGCTACACGACGGTTCAGCTATCCACCTGCACAAGACAAGCAATGACTACGATCCATCGGATAAAGAGAACGCATTGCATCATATCAATGAGTATAAGAAGCAAGGCAAGATTGCAACCGGCCTACTCTATATCAACCAGTCTTCGTCTGACCTACATGAATTACAGGAGACTGTGGACAGGCCTCTGAATAGCCTCGGTGATCAAGAACTGTGCCCCGGCAGCAAGGCACTAAACGATATCAATAATACGTTCCGGTAGTGCTTTCATCGCTGTTCTTTGATTAGATCGTAGGCGGCCTTAATCGCTTGCGTCTTTTCAGTCGCGATATCGATCATCTCCTCTGGCAAGCCTTTTGCCACCAGCTTGTCGGGGTGGTGTTGGTTCATCTGCCTTCTATAGGCTTTCTTCAGATCCATATCACTGCACTTAGGTGAAATGCCTAACAATTCGTAAGACGCCTTAATCTTCTCTTTAGATGACCCGCTATCATTGAAGTGAGCCTGACCTGATAAGCGACTAATCAGTGCGTTAAACTCGAGCTTGGAATAGCCTAGATCAAGAGCAATTCCTTCAATCAGGGTTTTCTCACTAGCGTCCAATCGGCCATCGGCGAAAGCGGTGGCCAATATAATCTCTAGAAATATCTGTATTAGATTCCTTCGACGGTAGCTCTCCCGTTTAAACTGCGCGAGCACCTCGTGCACAGGAAAATCTGGCTTCTTTCCCTCGTTAAAGAGGTTAATAGCGACTTTGCGTTGCTGTGGATTCAGACGCATCTGGTCCATGACTCTTTCTGCCATGGCGATTTCATCTTTAGTAACCTTACCATCGGACTTAGCGACATAGCCCATCAGCGCGAACGTTGTGGTAAAGAATACTGACTGCACGCGCTCAGTAGCGCCAAGGCCTAACGAATCGTCCAGTGAAAGGCCCTCTAGCCCTCCGTCGAAGTAATTGCCAAGCGCTGCACCTAAGACCGCACCCAAAGGACCACCCATCATGAAGCCGAATGTCCCGCCTACTACTTTTCCCCACCAACTCATATTAATACTCGTAATGTCTGATAAATTGTAATTCCGCAAAGCCTAGCTCGCCCAAGCGATCCAGGGTCGAGCGCACGTGTAATCGAGATACCCACCACCGGAAAGGGAGTCTACTAGGAAATGAGGCGCTGAAACCAGCTCTTGTCTAATTCTTGCCTACATCCATCTAACTGGCCTGCAAATCGGCTTGAATTCGCCTGCACGCGAGCCGCCGCGTCCATCAACCACTGTTTGTCTCGATACGTAGCGCGCTGATAACCACCGTTGCCCTCATGGTAGGCATAATAGAGATGCATCGCATTGTTGTTCGAGATATTACTGAGTCGCGAAGAATTCGCGTTGTACCAAGCGACGAAATCAATGGCGTCTGAAAAGTTTCTACGTGAGGCGCGGCTGTTACCCGATCTCTGTTCATATTCCCGCCAGGTTCCATCTAGAGCCTGCGCATAGCCGTAGGCAGAGCTTGGGCGACGGCCTGGGAAAACCCATAAAAACTTGTTTCTAGCCGGCCTTGCACGAGACTGAAATGCAGACTCTTGGTAGATAAACGCCATATTGACCGATACTGGAATACCCCACCGCTGCTCCGCCCTCTTAGCCGCGTTATACCATCCTCTACGATCCTCAAAAATCTCACAGATATCCGCCACACTTTTTGGAGGCGAACTAGCACAAGCCGCCAGTAGCGAGACTAGCAGAGACAGACAGGCTATCTTTGTCGTGTGAAATTTCATGGTGTTTCGATTAAAGCTGGCAATCACGCCATTAGCTCATCAAGAAGCGCAATAAACTCCTCTTCATCGAGGACTTTTATGCCTAATTCTTCCGCTTTCGCGAGTTTTGAACCGGCACCGGGGCCCGCGACAACACAAGAGGTATTTTTAGACACGCTCCCAGCCACCTTTGCTCCCAATGCGATTAACATTGCCTTCGCTTCGTTTCTAGGCATTTTCTCGAGACTGCCTGTTAGGACATAGGTTTCGCCCAATAACGGCTTTGCCGAGTCGTCGTAACTAGCCTCTATGACCGGCCATGTCACACCACTGCCCTGCAACTTTTCAATAAGGGCGACATTGCTCTTATTGCTAAAAAATACCCGAATATGCTCTGCCATTATGGGCCCGACATCCGGCACTTGCACTAGGCTATCCAGGTCAGCGGCAATGATGCCGTCCAAAATGCCGAAATGCGTAGCCAGCTGCAATGCCGTCGCCTCACCCACCTCCCTTATGCCCAAGGCAAATAGAAAGCGCGGCAGGCTCGTCTGCTTACTCTTCTGAATAGCTGCAATTAGTTTTGCCGCCGATTTGTCCCCCATACGCTCGAGACTCGCGAGCTGTTCAGGCGTGAGCGCGTAGATGTCTGCCACACTAGTAATAATCTCTTTGTCCACGAGTAGCTCTATGAGCTTACTGCCAAGACCCTCTATATCCATTGCGCTGCGGGAAGCGAAATGTTTTATAGACTCCTTACGTTGAGCCGGGCAGATTATTCCGCCACTGCATCGATAAAGAACGTCTCCATCTTTTTCGAGCGCAGAAGCGCAGGCCGGACAGACCTCGGGAATTAAAATGGGCTTTCTCTCTATCTTATTCGAAGCCCCTTCATGAGGAATAACCTTGACGACTTTTGGTATTACGTCTCCCGCGCGACGTACGATCACACGATCGCCAATTTGCAGCCCTAGGCGCTCAATCTCGTCCATGTTATGCAGCGTAGTATTGCTCACGGTAACACCACCCACGAAGACAGGCTCCAGCCTTGCCACCGGCGTAATGGTGCCGGTTCTACCTACCTGGAATTCAACATCGAGTACCGTTGTAGATTTTTCTTCGGCAGGAAATTTATAGGCCATAGCCCAGCGCGGGCTGCGTGCATTGCTGCCAAGCTGTCGCTGCAATTCTAAATTGTCCACCTTTAAGACGGCTCCATCAATCTCATAAGGCAGGACGCTTCTTTTAGCTAGCAGCGCCAGGCAATATTTGAGGCAGGCATCGATGCCGTTCTCCACGCTACGATCTGGGTTTACAGGAAGCCCCCATTCACTGATCAGGGAAAAGACCTCACTTAATGTCTTCGGCAACTTAAACCCATCGACACGGCCAACGCTGTAGCAATACATTTGCAGCGGTATCTTCGCCGCCTTCTTAGGGTCTAGCTGCCTGATAGCACCTGCGGCGGTGTTTCGAGGATTGACAAATATTTTGCCGCCCTCTTTCTCCGAGGCTTCATTCAGCTTCTTGAAGCCCTCTTTGGTCAGAAAGATTTCACCGCGAATTTCAATGACGGTGTTTTTTATCTTCGGTTTTAGTTGTAGCGGAATACTGCCGATTGTACGCACGTTGTGAGTAATGTCTTCGCCGGTGGTACCATCTCCACGCGTGGCTGCCCGCTCTAACACGCCGTCTTTGTACAATAGACTAACAGCAATGCCATCCACTTTAGGCTCACAGCTATACTGTAGTGATGACTCTGCTTCCAGTCGTTTCTTTAGGCGCAACTCGAATGATTTTAGGTCGGCCTCATCGAATACTTTGTTCAACGAAAGCATGGCAATTTCATGCCTTACTTGAGTGAAACCGGCGATCGCCTCACCACCGACGCGCTGTGACGGCGACGCGTCTTCCTGAAGCGCGTACTTTGCTTCTAGCTCTTCAAGACGGCGCAACAAGGCATCGAAATCGGCATCGGGAATTTCTGGCGCGTCCTGAGAATGATACAGGCGATTGTGATGCTCGACCTGCTGCCGAAGAGCGCTTACTTCCCGTAGGATTTTTTCAGGAACTGCCATAGGGGTTAGTTCTGAGATTAAGTTTTGAGATTGGTCTCTAAGATGGACCTGAGACTTGGCTTAAAAACAAATAAATTTCTTAGCTGCGTGCGGCTACAGCCTTAAGACGGCGTAACTCGAAGTCTCGAACGCGTTGACGGTAATGTTCGATGGTCTGCCCATTCATACCGTTTCTGTGATCGTCTTTCAGATCTCCATCGAGCGTAGCACGAATCTCTTGCGCTACGCCTAACATTTGCTCGAAGGCATCTAGGTTATTGATTGGCGTGGGCAGCGCGAGAAAGAAACTGATTCCAAGAGTAGTGAACTCGTCCATGTTGTTAAGATCGAACGTGCCGGGATTTAACATATTGGCGACGCTAAAAATAACTGTGCCGTGGTGTTCCTTGCTAAGCCGCTTATGAAATATATTCATGTCGCCGAACTTTAGCCCTGAGGTGATCAGGATTTGCAGCAAGTCATCCCCGGCAAATACCCTGCCGTTTTTAGCAGTAACATTCAGCACCAACACTTCTGACGGTTCAAATTCTTCAGCATGCGCACTCTGTTCTTCCGAATCAATCTCTACACTGCCCGCGCGCTGCTGATCCAATTCATCGACAAGTTCTTCGTCTTCAGCCGGCTCTACATACACAGACTCTTCGTGTTCAATCTCTTCAACGTTTACTTGTGCCTGCGCCTCCTCAAGTAATACATCAGCAGGCTCATTAATCTCGGCAACTTCCATCTCGTCGACAGTGGCGGCGAGCGGAGCAAACTGCTGTTCGTCTTCTAATGGTTCCTTCTTCTGTTTCTGCTTGCGCCCGAAGAGAGAAAACAGGGAGCGGCGGCTCTTGGGTTTGTCCACTACCTCCACTTCATCTGCATCGATGTCATCGATGTCATCGAAAAGGCTAGACTGACTAGTCTCAACCGTTGAGGCAGAGTTGCCTCCTATGCGCTCGCCGGCCGTCATTGAAAATTCATCGGCACTGCTATCCGCATTGAATGGGGCTGGCTGCTCTTCTGGCTCCTGCTCGCTGGGTTGGACTTGCTCTGCTAGATCACCGTCGAGATTGTTGTCTTCATATTCATCATGTTCTTCATAACTGTCATCATCTGTGCTTTCAGTGCTCTCAATACTCTCAGCAAATTCAGCACTAAACGCCCCTACATCATCAGTTACTTCCGACTCTTCAACGTAATCTGGAGCAATCGAATTCATCGTGTCTACGTTGCTTCTAAGCTCATCCTCTTCTAACTCTTCCTCATCAGCGTAGTCGAACAGCAGCGAATCTGAGTTCTTCACATTCTCTGCTACGTGCTCTTGTTCTTGCTCGGCTTGCAGCTCTGATTGCGCGTCTTCCGATTCTGCCTCACTCTCACTCTCACTCTCATCCTCGTCCCAATTTTCGCCGATACTGTGTTCCTGACTAGCACGAGGCATGAGGTCATCGTCTTCACTGTTTTCGTTAGTTTCTTCTGCGGCACTTCCATCTGCCTCGTCGTCCTCAACGCAAACCGCCTCAGTAGCTAAATCTTCTACTTCCTCTACTTCTTGCTGGCGCTCGCTAGGAGGAATTGCCCTTGCATAGCCAGGCTCTGACAGCTCAACAGCATCCATAAGCACGGGAATGTGCCCTTCGTTCTCTGCATCAGCCAAGTTAAGAGACTTCGCCTTGGTTTCCGCAAGATCAAGAGCATTGTTCTGTCGATTAACTTCTTCGAGCGAGCGTGTGACCACACGGGCACCGCCGCCGGGCAGTTCGGCAAGCTCTAGAGATTCTAAGTCGACGTTCTGAGGGATGTTCTTATCGATGGCTAATTTGATTTGACCACGGCGGGCATTGATCGCTACAAACAGGCCTCTAAGCACCACAGCCACTATGGCTAAGCCCAACAATAAGATGACTAATTCGCGTCCATTCATAGGAAATTTACAATACTCGATAAGAAGGCATTAAAAACGTGAA
>JAESUT010000073.1 GCA_016762995.1 Gammaproteobacteria bacterium
GCCAGAGTTCAACCTGCTTAATCACATCTTCATCATTAGGTGCGGAACGAGAATCACCCGCCATTGACTCACTACAATACTCGACTGCAAGGAACTCGAGCTCTCGTTTCTCGGGTGTATAAGCTTTCTTACAAGAAGTACACAAGGTTCTCGTGAGACGCTGCGAAAGTACACCAATCATCGCATCAGCGAAATTAAATGGATCCATATCCATATCTAATAAGCGCACGATACTTTCCGCCGCACTATTAGTATGCAGTGTCGATAGCACCAAGTGACCTGTGAGCGACGCTTCGATCGCGATCGCTGCCGTTTCATGGTCACGCATCTCTCCCACCATAATAATATCTGGATCAGCGCGAAGGAATGCTCTCATCGCGATAGAAAATGTCATTCCAACTTTGTCGTTTACTTCAACTTGGCGTAGCCCGGGCTGAGTAATTTCTACGGGGTCTTCCGCGGTCCAAATTTTCCGCTCGGTACCATTCAAGTAATTTAAAATGGAATGCAAAGTCGTACTCTTACCAGAACCGGTAGGACCGCAAACGAGAAACAAACCGTGTGGCCTGGAAATGCCATCCAATAAACGGTCGAGATTATCACTACTTAACCCGATTGCGTTGACCGGCATACACTTGCCACCACTAAGCAGGCGAATAACAACATCTTCTATACCCCCGGCAGTAGGAATGGTTGCTACACGTAGCTCTACATCAACTGGAGCGAAGTGCCTGAAATTAATCTTTCCATCCTGAGGCTTATTCTTATTGGAAATATCTAAATGCGCCATTACCTTGATTCTGGAAACGAACACGGCGCGATATTTTGTCGGGAACTTGTAATAGGTTGCTAGCACACCGTCTTTTCTAAAGCGCACAACAACTTTCTGCTTACCCATGCCGGGCTCTATGTGTATATCCGAGATCTTTTGTCGATGCGCGTCTTCGATAATTTTATTGATGATACGCACCACGACATTATCAGTAACTTGCGAAGTTTCTGCTGCGGAGAAAAGCGTTGAATCATAGGAGTCATCTTCACCGTCACCATCTAGTTCACCATCGAAATCGGCTATAGTAGCCTCAATGTCCTCGGATGAATAATAGAACTGCAGCGCCCAGTTAATGTCCTCTGGAGACGCCATGACAGGCTCAACATACTTATTAATATTGAAGCTTAGAGCGTCAGTAACTTGCCAATCCATTGGATTCTCAATCGCGACGACAATTTTCCCCTCATAGACATAAAGAGGTACAACCTTGTGCTTAAATGCGATTGCAGCAGTTAGCACTCGAATAACTTCCGGCTCTACAATAAATTCACGCAGATTTACAAAGGGAATGCCTAGCTTCTTGGCGAGACTCTGTTGAATCTCGTCCTTCGCGATAACGCCAGCGTTGACCAAAATCTCGCCAAGCGCGCTCTTACGGCTTTTTTTCTGTTCTTTTAACGCATCTTGAAGCTGCGCTTCCGTTACCAGATCTTCCGATATCAGAATCTCACCGAGCTTTAGGTTCGGCATGTTCTTCTGCCGAGAAAGAGCGCCCTCTAACTCATCTGCATCAACAATTTTATTACTTACTAAGTATTCACCAATGGTGCGCGAGCGTTCTGACTGTTGTTCTTCAAGAGCGGTGCTTAACGCTTCCTGGGAGATTTGCTTCTCTTGAACGAGAATGTCGCCGATCTTGCCACCAATAACACTACGTTCAATTGCGGCTTTGGAAACGAAGAGATGGGTACAGTAGCGCCACTTCCGTCCGACCTTTGTCTGCTCGTAGAAATGGGTCCCGTTCTTGTCGGTGCGCGAACCGTAAGTCTTGCCGACAATTTCTGTTCTATCTTTAAAATAAACCTCGAAGGAACGCGCAGCCGTATCGACATCCAAGCCTTTGATTTTCTCTTCGGTATTTTGGCTCTCTAACATCAACTGGTAAGGTTTCTCCAATCGAAGAAACTTAAGGCTGGCCATATCGATATCGGTAGGTTCGCTAGCACGCGGCTCGAGAATGCTGATTGTTTCGGCAGCCACATTGAACTGAGTGAGCTTACCCTTAACGCGCGTATTATTATTCAGCTCAATAGTAACTGAGGTATTAGAGTATTCGGGACCCTCGTGAACATCCGAAAATGGCGGTGGCTGAAGATCTATCTTTATTAATACTGGAGATTGTGAGTTCATGCCCACAGAAGGCTCCATCACAACCGTTGAATCGCTTTGCATTTTTACTCCTCAACTCCTACGGTACTTTAGCAGGAATTGGAAAACCACACAATTTGTGCATCTTATTGTTTTTACTAACCATTTATCATGCCCCCAGCCTCTTATTCAACAGACAGAGGGAGATTTTTCTATTCGCTCAACTGCAACTCCAATCAGTTTTTAGCTAACTAGTTTAACTCTACAGAATTTTATCAGTTTGCGTAGGCTCCCTGTGGTCAAGCCCACTCCTGCCAGCACTAGCGTGCAGGCAAATAGCATGAAAAAGGTGATTTCTTCGGCAAGAAAAAGGTTGGCCCAGAATAGGCTGAATAAGGGAATCAAAAATGTATTGGTGACAGCAAGGTTCGATCCTATTCGAGATATTAGCCTATAGAACAAAACAAAGGCGAAGCCTGTGCAAACTATTCCGAGAGAAAGGACGCTCAACCAGATAGAACCGGTTGGCATTTTTTCAGGCATTTGCCACAGAGCAAGGGGCAATAGGGTTAGCGAGGAAAAAATCAAACTGCCTGTAGTAACTGCCACGCCGCTCACAGCAGGAAGATACTGAGCCATTAGGTTTATTGCTAGACCATAGAATACCGACCCCGCTAAGCCTGCAGCTATCGCCAATAAACTTACGCTTGAGGAAAGCGGCCCTGCGTAATCCACCATCAACAACACTACTCCAGAAAAACCGATGAGCATGCCAACTACTGCTGATAGCGAGAGTCTCTTCTGCCATAAAGTAAACGCGAGAATGGCTGTGAAGAAGGGAACGGTGGAGTTGATAATTGAAGCAAATCCTGCACTTATACTTAAGGTAGCGTACGCTAATAGACAAAATGGCACTGTCATATTACAGAGGCTAAGTAGAAAAATAGGGCGCCAATGCAACAAAATCTCATGCTGTTTACCCAACACGATACAAACTGGCAATAACACCAACAGCGCCGAGGCCACTCGCATTTCAATGAGAAAAAAAGGACCAAAAACGGGCGAGGCAATGCGCAGAAACAGGAAAGAGGCTCCCCAAATTGCAGAAAGCAGTATTAGCACTAAATAGTCTTCAAGTACGGGTTCACTAATCGGCATTGTTGGAAAACCTATTCTACGTAACCACAGTGAGCGTCGCATGTAAGACAGGCCGTCGAATTAATTTACCAACAACCTATTGGACAAACTAAACCGAGTAGACTGATTGCGCAGCAGCTACTGCCTTGCTGACATCTGCCTGAATACCTTGCGCTGCAAGCACATTGCCCAACGCAGAAATACAGAACAAAACGTTTTTCTTATTACTAGCGAAACCCATCAAGCCTATACGCCACACAGAACCTGCTAGCACGCCGAGGCCAGAGCCAATTTCAAGATTGTAGTCGCTCAATAACGCCGTGCGTATAGCAGCATCATCTACAGAATCTGGAAACGAGACCGCGTTTAGCTGTGGAAGACGGAACTCCTTATCCACCACAAATTTGAGACCCAAAGATTCTAGTCCAACAACTAAGGCTGAGTGATTCAAAGCATGTCTATCCCAAGAGTTTTGCAACCCTTCTTCCTGCAGGATTAATAGCGATTCATGCAAAGCATAGAGCGAATTCACTGGGGCCGTGTGATGGTAAGTGCGTTTCGCATCGCTTCCCCAGTAACCCATAACCAAATTTAAATCGAGAAACCAGCTCTGAACCTTCGTTTCTCGCTCACGTATCACCCGAGCCGCCCGCTCGGAGAAAGATACTGGAGACAATCCTGGAACACAGGATAGGCATTTCTGCGTCCCGGAATAAATCGCATCAATACCCCACTCATCTACAAGTAGCTCGCTGCCACCTAGTGATGTCACGGCATCGACGATGGAGAGACAATCGTATTTTGCCGCCAAACCGCACAACGCCTCCACATCGGAGCGAGTTCCAGTTGAGGTTTCGGCATGTACAAAAGCGATAGCTTTGGCATCCGGGTTTTCAGTCAGAGCCTGCTCGGCCTTGTCGATGTCGATGGTGCTGCCCCAAGGATCTTCCACCATGATCACCTCGGCACCACAACGCTCCGCATTCTCTTTCATGCGACCACCGAACACGCCATTCTGGCAGATAATCACCTTATCACCGCGCTCAATCAAATTTACAAATACTGTTTCCATGCCCGCAGAGCCGGGGGCAGAAACCGGCAGTGTAAGTTCGTTTTCTGTTTTAAAGGCATACTGCAAAAGCTGTTTGGTCTCATCCATCATCTGAATAAAGGCAGGGTCAAGGTGCCCTATCGTAGGTCGCGATAAGGCCTCGAGAACTCGTGGATTCACATCGGAAGGACCAGGGCCCATGAGCGTACGAACTGGCGGATGAAATGATTTCATTGAGTACTAACCTCTAGTGTGCCTTTGAAAAACAGAGCCCATAAAAAAGCCGGAACTAACCCGGCTTCTCTCAATACACTTGAAAACTAACGGCTTAATCCTCCATAGCTTCCACTACAGAATCATCACCTTTGGTATTGGGGCGATCTACCAATTCGACATAAGCCATAGTGGCTTTGTCACCGGCGCGCTCGCCACACTTAAGAATACGGATATAACCACCAGGGCGGTCATTGTAGCGTGGGCCTAGCTCGGTAAACAATTTACCCACTGTAGCCTTACTACCAGTGCGACTGAATGCCAAGCGGCGGTTCGCGACACTGTCTTTCTTAGCCAAAGTAATCAAAGGTTCAGCAACGGACCTAAGCTCCTTTGCCTTGATTAGCGTGGTTTTAATAATTTCATGTTCAACTAATGAGATAGTCATATTTTTGAACATGGCTGATCGGTGCGAACTAGTTCTATTTAGCTGGCGACCGCTTTGTCGATGACGCATAACTCGTTACCTTATCTAAGGGCTAAACTTATTCTAAGCTGCCCGATCGTCTGACTTAAGACTGGACGGAGGCCAATTTTCAAGACGCAGACCAAGTGACAATCCACGAGTGGCCAATACATCTTTAATCTCTGTTAGGGATTTCTTACCTAGGTTTGGCGTCTTCAACAGCTCAACTTCTGTACGCTGAATAAGATCGCCAATATAATAAATATCTTCCGCCTTGAGACAGTTCGCAGAACGTACTGTCAACTCAAGATCATCTACCGGGCGAAGCAGAATCGGATCGATTTCGTCTTCATGCTCTTCCGGCTCAGCAACAATCTCGCTCTGCAGATCCACAAATACCGCCAACTGATGTTGCAATATTGTAGCTGCGCGCCGAATAGCTTCTTCCGGATCAATAGTTCCGTTAGTTTCTAGGTCGATAACTAGTTTATCAAGATCAGTACGTTGCTCAACACGAGCACTTTCTACCGCGTAGGACACACGAATAACTGGCGTGTAGGAAGCGTCGAGAACAAGCTTTCCAACACTACGCGTCTCATCGTCTTCAGTAGCACGACTATCCGATGGCGAGTAACCTCTGCCCTTGCGAACAGTAAGGCGCATATTTAGCTCACCATTGCCATTTAGATGCGCAATAACGTGCTCTGGGTTCATAATCTCGACATCGTGATCTACAGTTATATCACCTGCAGTTACGGTACCAGAGCCTTTCTTATTCAGAGTCAGAACTGCCTCATCGTTAGTGTTCAATACTACGGCGAGGCCTTTAAGATTAAGAAGAATTTCAATTACATCTTCTCGTACGCCTTCTATAGTGCTGTACTCATGTACAACGCCATCTATCTCGACTTCTTCAACTGCAGCACCAGGCATAGAAGAAAGTAAAATTCTTCGTAGTGCATTGCCCAATGTATGACCAAAGCCCCGCTCTAACGGCTCTAAGACTACCTTCGAGTGACAGGAATCGAATTCGTCGACCTGTATCAGTTGCGGCGTTAGAAAATCTGATAATGAAATTTGCATGAAATCCACCCTTTGTGTGATTGTCACTACTTAGAATATAGCTCGACGATTAAGTTTTCGTTGATCTCTGAAGGCAGATCTTCCCGCTCAGGCTTGCGCGTGAACTGACCTTCTAGCTTGCTCTGATCTACTGTTACCCAATCGATCGGATTACGCTGCGAAGCTAATTCCAATGCTGATTTAATTCGTAGCTGTTCTTTCGCTTTCTGGCGTATGGCAACAGAGTCGCCTTCAGAAACGCGGTAAGAAGCAATATTTACCACTTCACCATTCACTGTGATGGATTTGTGAGCAACAAGTTGCCGTGATTCTGCGCGAGTCGAACCAAAACCCATGCGGTAGACAACGTTATCCAGACGGCACTCCAACAACTGCAGCAGGTTCTCACCGGTTGCACCTTTAATTCGAGCCGCTTCTTTATAGTAGCCTCGGAATTGCTTCTCCAGCACACCATAAGTCCTTCTAACTTTTTGCTTCTCACGAAGCTGCACACCGTAATCAGATAGGCGGCCACGACGTGCACCGTGCTGGCCAGGAATCGTATCGGCTTTACACTTGCTATCTAATGGACGAACACCGCTCTTCAGGAACAAATCTGTTCCTTCACGACGGGACAACTTACATTTTGGGCCTAAATAACGGGCCATAGTCTATCTCCTGTGCTCTTTCACGTATCAGAAGAGCTTCTGCTTACTTATCGTTTAAACGCGACGTTTCTTAGGGGGTCTACAGCCATTGTGTGGAATAGGCGTGACGTCAGTAATGTTTCCGACTCTAAGACCGCAATTATTCAGCGCTCTTACAGCCGACTCGCGACCAGGACCAGGACCGTTAACCTTCACGTCAAGAGTCTGTAATCCATAAAGTTCGATCGCCGCTTTTCCTGCTTTCTCCGCTGCAACCTGCGCTGCGAAAGGCGTGCTTTTCCTGGAACCACGAAAACCGGAACCACCGGCAGTCGCCCAGCTCAATGCATTACCCTGACGATCGGTAATAGTAATAATCGTGTTATTAAAGGATGCATGAATATAAGCAAGACCATCGATAACGGCGTTGCGGTTTTTCTTCTTAGTCGACTTCTCTGCTGGCTTAGCCATAAATTATTCCATCTAACTCTTTTGTGCGTTCTAAATACTTAACTGATTACGTTAACCAATTACCTACGAATTGGTTTGCGTGGACCCTTTCTCGTTCTAGCATTAGTTTTCGTGCGCTGACCACGAACTGGCAGAGAACGACGATGACGAATACCTCGGTTACAACCCAAATCCATAAGACGCTTGATGTTCATGGATACTGAACGTCTGAGGTCACCCTCAGTAGTTAGGTTCGCTACTTCCGCTCGAATGCTGTCTAACTGTTCAGGGCTGAGCTCACTAGTCTTCAAAGAAGGCGTGATTCCAGTCTTGTCACAAATCGCACTTGCGGTAGTTGGGCCTATTCCAAACACATAACGTAAAGAAATAACGATGTGCTTGTTATCGGGTATGTTGACTCCGGCAATACGTGCCATAAAAGGTGCTCCGTTCTCTACTATTCTTAACTATAGAATTCAGTCGTGTCAGAATTAACCCTGACGTTGCTTGTGTCTTGGCTCGGACTTACAAATYACTCGTACAGARCCATTACGTTTAATTACTTTGCAGTTTCGGCAAATCTTCTTCACTGATGCTCTAACTTTCATGTTCGTTCTCCATTGTTCTTTATGCAGTATCTCGAGACACCAATGAGACGCCGAGTGACTAAATACCACTACGTCCGTAGCTGCCTAACTTCGACTTCTTCATCAGAGAATCATACTGATGAGACATTAGATGTGACTGTACCTGTGACCAAAAGTCCATGGTTACAACCACCGAAATCAACAGCGCCGTGCCACCTAAGTTAAAAGGCACATTRGCAAACATTTGCATRAAATTCGGCAATAAACACACGAGCGTGATGTACACGGCACCGAACATAGTCWGCCTGGTRATTACACCATCGATGTACTTCGCAGTCTGCTCGCCGGGTCGAATGCCGGGAATAAAGGCACTTGAACGCTTGAGGTTCTCGGCAACATCACGCGGATTAAATACTAGTGCTGTATAAAAGAAGCAGAAGAATATAATCATCGCGCTAAATATAATAATGTAAAGAGGCTGGCCTGGTCCGATGAGGAATGCTAATTCCTGCAACCATTCCGAACCATCAGCCTGACCAAACCAGTTCGCGATACTGGCAGGAAACAACAAAATACTACTGGCAAAAATTGCTGGTATAACGCCGGCCATATTAATTTTAAGTGGTAAATGACTAGCTTGGGCCTGGTACATCTTTCTACCCTGCTGGCGTTTCGCATAATTGACGGTAATGCGACGCTGCGCTCTTTCTATATAAACGATACAAGCAACAACACCAATAGCTATCAATCCTACGATTAGCAGCAACATACCGTTGATCTGCCCTTCGTACGCTTGCGTCAGCGATGTACCAATAGCTGCCGGAAAGCCAGCAACGATGCCCGCGAAGATTAACATCGATATACCGTTGCCGATGCCTTTTTCTGTAATCTGCTCACCCAGCCACATCAGGAACATCGCGCCAGTAACAAGCGAAACGATCGCTGTAATATTAAATGCTAAACCAGGTGCGTAGGCCATTGGAGACAACAGCCCAACAGTCATCCCAGTTCCCTGAACCGTCGCTAGTACCAAAGCGCCATAACGCGTGTATTGGGATATCTTGCGACGACCAGACTCGCCTTCTTTCTTTAACTGATCCAATTGCGGACTAACAGCAGAAAGCAGCTGCATGATAATCGAGGCCGATATATAAGGCATGATACCCAGTGCTAAAATGCTCATTCTTTCCAGAGCACCACCACCAAACATATTGATCATATCCGTGAACGTACCTTCCTGTGCTGAGAAGAAGGACGCCAACTGCAGGGGATCAATTCCAGGTACTGGAATATGTGTGCCGATTCGGTATACGAAAATGGCAAACAATAGAAACAAAAGGCGTGACTTAAGCTCGCCTAATCCCGCGCCTATGTTTTCTGGAGAAATGTTTGGTTTATTTGCCATTATCTATTTTATAGTTCGCTATTCGTCTGCTGCAGGAGCGTCGACTTTCTTGGCCTTAGCTTTAGCCGGCTTCTTCTTGTCCGTCTTAACAGGCTTCTCAGCTTTCTTCGCTAGTTTCTTAACTTTTTCGCGAATTTCGATGTCGATGACCTTGCCACCGGCTGCTTCGATTGCTGCTCGCGCACCCTTAGTTACGCCTATCCCTTCAAGAGTAACGGCCTTGGTTACATCACCGGACAACATAACCTTTACTCTCTTCATTCCCGCAGTAATTAAATTCGCCTTTCGCAGCACTTCGATAGTGATTACGTCAGCATCCACCTTGTTTAATTCTGATGTACGAACCTCGGCAGAAACACGACCTATACGCGAGCTAAAACCGTACTTAGGTAGACGCATTTGCAAAGGCATCTGACCGCCTTCAAACCCCGGTCGAACCGTGCCGCCAGTACGAGACTTCTGACCTTTATGACCGCTGCCTGCAGTCTTACCTGAACCACTGCCGATACCACGACCGACGCGTTTCTTTGCTTTATGGCTGCCAGGAGCTGGGCTTAATGTATTTAGTTCCATCAAAAATTCCTTAGTCTACGGCGACCATGTAGCTAACTTTGTTAATCATTCCGCGTACCGATGGAGTATCTTCCACCTCTACGGATTGGTTCATGCGACGCAAGCCCAAACCTCGCAAGCAAAGTTTGTGCTTTGGAAGTGTGCCGATCGGGCTACGTACTAATGTAACTTTGACTGTCTTTTTCTTCGTCATTTTTTAACCGCCTAATCCTTAACCCGTCTAGTCTTTAACCGAGAATCTCTTCGACTGACTTGCCGCGTTTGCCGGCAATATCCTCAGGTGAACGCATGTCTCGCAGACCGTTAAAAGTAGCTCGCACTACATTAACCGGGTTAGTTGAGCCATAGCACTTGGCCAGTACATTCTGTACACCTGCCAATTCCAGAATTGCGCGCATTGCGCCACCGGCGATTATGCCAGTACCTTCTGATGCTGGCTGCATGTATACCTTAGACGCACCGTGCTTTGCTTTAATTGGATACTGCAAAGTATGCCCATCCAAACTTACGGTAATCATGTTGCGACGTGCCGCTTCCATAGCCTTCTGAATAGCCAAAGGAACTTCACGAGCTTTACCGCGGCCAAATCCGATGCGGCCGTTGCCGTCACCTACTGCAGTGAGCGCTGTAAATCCAAAAATTCGACCACCTTTAACCACTTTTGCTACGCGGTTAACTTGGATCAGCTTTTCTTGCATGCCTTCTTCGTTCTTATCAGGCTGGTCTCTATATGCCATAGTTCAAAACCCTTAAAATTCCAATCCGCCTTCACGAGCTGCTTCGGCAAGAGCCTTAATGCGGCCGTGATAGGCATAACCTGATCGATCGAAAGCAACTTTCTCAATGCCAGCTGCTTTAGCTCGTTCAGCGATTAATTTTCCGACTTTGCCAGCTGCCTCGACATTGCCAGTCTTTCCACCACGCGCATCTTTCTCAACAGTAGATGCGGAGGCCAAAATTTGATCACCAGAAGCCGAGATTACTTGCGCATAGATATGTCTAGGCGAGCGGAATACGCATAATCTGTTCGCGCGTAGTTCGCTAATCTTTGCTCTGGCTCTTTTTGCCCGTCTAATACGAGCTGTTTTTTTAACGTTCATATCTATGTGCCCTATTTCTTCTTCGCTTCTTTTCTAAACACACGCTCATCAACGTAGCGAATTCCCTTACCCTTATAAGGCTCAGGTGGACGAAAATCTCTGATTTCCGCAGCGACTTGACCAACTAACTGCTTGTCAGCACCAGAGATCACAATTTCTGTTTGTGAAGGAGTTGTAGCTGTAACGCCTTCTGGGAGCTGATAGTTGATTGGATGAGAATATCCAACAGTGATGTTTATTTTTTTACCCTCAGCCTTGGCTCTATAACCAACGCCTTGCAGCTCCAATTTTTTTTCAAACCCTTTGCTAACACCAAGCATCATGTTATTAATTAGCGAACGGAAGGTGCCTGCCATGGCGTTTGCCTCACGCGAGCCATCTTTGGCTGAGATACTAAGAATCTCTCCATCGCGCGCTACTGCAACAGAGTTGTGCAGCTCTAAGCGAAGGTTTCCCTTGTCGCCTTTTGCCGATACCTCGGTATCGCTAATGTTTGCTTCTACGCCTTTCGGTATCTCTACCGGGCTATTTGCTACTCTAGACATAATATTGCTCTATTGACGACCTAAGATCTCGCTCGCGAGACCCGGAATCGAATATCAACACCAATTAGAAAACTGTACAAAGAACCTCACCGCCGATTCCGGCAGCGCGTGCTTGCGATTCAGTCATCAGGCCTTTGTTTGTAGACATTATTGAAATGCCCAAACCGGCTCTAACTTTAGGTAAATCATCTTTACCCTTGTAGCTACGCAGACCTGGTCGGCTCGCACGCTTAATTTCTTCGATTACTGGTCTACCCTCAAAATACTTAAGGTCGATGTTGAGAATTGGCTTTCCGCCATTTTCATCTACCTGGTAGCCAGCAATATAACCTTCGTCTTGTAGGACTTTTGCGATCGCCATCTTCATCTTTGAAGAAGGCATACCAACCGTTGGTAATTTCGCCATCTGCGCATTTCGTATACGCGTTAAAAGATCTGCTATGGGGTCTGACATACTCATAATTCTTCTCCGACTACCAGCTGGCCTTAGTTAAACCAGGCACATCGCCGCGCATAGCAGCTTCACGCAGCTTATGACGACACAAACCAAATTTACGGTACACACCATGAGGACGGCCTGTAATCTGGCATCTTCGTCGTTGACGAACTGGGCTAGAATCACGAGGTAATTTCTGCAACTTAACCTGCGCTTCCCATTTCTCGTCATCACTAGCATTAAGATCTTTGAGAACAGCTTTTATAGCAGCACGCTTGGCAGCAAATTTCGCTACTGTCTTAGTGCGCTTGTCCTCTCTAGCTATCATTGAAGTCTTAGCCATCGTTAAGCGTCCTTTTTTTCGTCAGTTGCAGGCGTATCGTCCGCTGCAGGTGTTTCTTCGACTGGCGCAACCGGCGCTGTCTTTACTTTTTGTTCGTCAGCAACAGGCACCAAGCCTCTAAATGGAAACCCCATTGCCTTTAATAGGGTTCGGCCTTCCTCATCGCTTTCTGCTGTTGTGGTAATAACAATATCCAAGCCACGCAAAGCATCGATCTTATCGTAGTCAATCTCTGGAAAAATGATCTGCTCAGTAACACCCATAGCATAGTTGCCACGGCCGTCAAAAGACTTCGGGTTCAGACCACGAAAATCTCTGATACGAGGAATCGAAATTCCAACCAATCTTTCTAAGAAGTCGTACATACGCTCGCCACGAAGAGTAACCTTGCAACCTACAGGCCAACCTTCTCGAACCTTGAATGCAGCGACAGACTTTCGAGCCTTTGTAATCACTACTTTCTGTCCGCAAATCTGGGTTAGATCATTGGCCGCATTTTCAAGAACCTTCTTGTCTGTCAATGCCTCACCAACACCCATGTTCAGCACAACCTTAGTAACCTTAGGCACGCGCATAGGATTATCATAACCAAATTCTTTGATTAGAGCGGGTATTACTTCTTTCTTATAAAATTCTTTAAACTGGGCCATGCTTGGCAACCTACCGTTATTAATCTATATCTTGACCGTTAGACTTAAAGACACGTTTTTTAGCGCCATCTTCAAGCACCTGAATACCAACGCGGTCTGCCTTGTTAGTCTCAGAATTAAAAATAGCAACGTTTGAAATACTAAGCGCTGCCTCTTTCTCAACAATTCCACCAGCCTGACCCGCATTAGGGTTTGGCTTAGTGTGGCGTTTAACCATATTCACACCATGAACGATTACTCGATCAGTACCAACGAGACGGGAAATAGTTCCGCGTTTACCCTTGTCTTTGCCAGTGATTACTATCACTTCATCATCACGTTTAAGTTTGCGCATTTCCTGCCCTTGCCTCTATAACACTGTTCTTTTGACGCTTAAAGTACTTCTGGCGCCAATGAAATAATTCGCATAAATTTTTCAGTTCTCAGCTCTCTCGTAACTGGACCGAAAACACGAGTACCAATAGGAGCTTGCTGTGCATTCAATAAGATCGCCGCATTGTCGTCGAATCGAATCTGTGAGCCATCACCACGTCTAACACCTTTCTTGGTGCGTACGACCAACGCAGTCAATACCTGCCCTTTCTTTACCTTACCGCGTGGAATCGCTTCCTTAACGGTAACTTTAATCATGTCGCCAATGTGAGCATAGCGACGATGAGACCCGCCCAACACCTTAATACACATTACGCGTTTGGCGCCGCTGTTATCCGCGACATCTAAGTAAGACTGCACTTGAATCATCGATTCACTCCAGTTGCATTCGCATTTCGAATGCAAGCTCTTAATCTAAAGCTAATTTAAACTTGCGCTGCCCGCTCGTCTATTGACACCAAAGACCAAGACTTTGTCTTGGACAGAGGACGCACTTCCTTAATTGTTACTTCATCGCCTGGCAAACATTCGTTGTTCGCATCATGCGCATGAATTTTGGTAGACCGTTTGATGATCTTTCCATATACCGGGTGTGTTACCCGACGCTCTACGAGCACAACGATGGACTTGTCCATCTTGTTGCTGATTACCTTTCCAGAGGTCGTACGAGCTGTTTTCTCGATGTTCTCAGTAGCCGACATATCTATGATCCACTTCTCTGTTTTTCGGTGATAATAGTTTTTACGCGGGAAATATCCCTGCGCACAGCACCAATCAAGTGAACCTGGCTCAACTGACCAGTGCCATTCTGCATACGGTAGTTAAACTGATCTTTATGAAGATCTTGCAATTGTACTTGCAGTTCTTCTACCGATTTTTCTCTCAATTCACTGGCTTTCATTACATTACCGTCCGCTTTACGAAGACTGTCTCGAAAGGTAATTTAGCGGCTGCTAAATCAAAGGCTTCGCGAGCCACGCTTTCGTCAACACCTTCCATTTCAAACATAATTCTTCCTGGCTGAATCTGGGCAACCCAGTACTCAACATTACCTTTGCCTTTACCCTGCCTAACTTCAAGAGGCTTTTGTGTAATAGGCTTGTCAGGAAATACACGAATCCAAATCTTTCCGCCACGTTTTACGTGTCGAGTCATTGCCCGACGGGCAGCTTCGATCTGGCGTGCAGTCAATCGTCCGCGTGATATGGCTTTCAAACCATAATCACCAAAATCTACCTTGCTGCCCCTATGCGAAAGACCACGATTACGGCCCTTCATCATTTTGCGATATTTTGTGCGCTTTGGTTGTAACACTTCTCTTTACCCTTGGTTGGCTTTAGCGGGAGTAGGAGTAGGCACAATAGCCTCTTCCAAATCCAAAACCTCACCTTTAAATATCCAAACTTTTACGCCAATCAAGCCATAAGTAGTGCTTGCCTCAGCAGTTCCGTAATCGATATCCGCTCTAAGCGTATGCAAAGGTACACGACCTTCTCTATACCATTCAGAACGTGCAATCTCAGCACCACCTAAACGACCACCCACTTGTATCTTAATGCCTTGAGCACCCTGTCGCATTGCATTCTGCACGGCACGCTTCATTGCGCGACGAAACATAACGCGACGCTCTAGCTGCGAAGCGACACCATCTGCCACCAAAAGTGCATCTAGGTCTGGCTTACGAATTTCTTCGATATTGATCTGTACTGGAACGCCCATTTTCGCAGTCAATGCATTGCGAAGCGCTTCGACGTCTTCGCCTTTTTTACCAATTACAATACCTGGCCTGGCAGTAAAGATCGTGATCTTAGCTGTTTTGGCAGGACGCTCTATCTCAATTCTGGAAACGGACGCACTCGCCAACTTCTTCTTGATAAAGTCTCGAACCTCAAGATCCGCAAGTAAATTAGCTGCGTATTCTTTTCCCTCGGCATACCACACAGAAGTGTGCTTCTTGACTATGCCAAGTCGTATTCCAGTTGGATGTATTTTTTGACCCATCTGATACTCCTAGCTATCTGCGACTGTGATTGTGATATGACATGAACGCTTAAGTATTCGATCAGCGCGACCCTTTGCTCTCGGCATAATGCGTTTCATCGTCATGCCCTCATCAACCATAATCGTTGATATTTTCAATTCATCTACATCAGCACCTTCGTTGTGCTCTGCATTGGCTATTGCCGAATTCAATACTTTCTTGATAATTGCAGCGCCTTTCTTAGGGCTGTAAGTCAATAACAACAAAGCTTCTTCAACAGCCTTGCCGCGAATTTGATCAGCTACAAGTCGCGCTTTCTGAGCGGAAAGACGTACACCTTTTAATCTTGCTTGAACTTCCATCACAGACCCCTAATTACCGTGCCTTCTTATCAGCGTTATGACCGCGATAAGTGCGAGTTATAGAGAACTCACCTAGCTTATGACCAACCATGTCTTCACTAATGGAGACTGGCACATGCTGACGCCCATTGTGGACAGCGATGGTCAAACCAATCATGTCCGGAGAAACCATTGAACGTCTTGACCAAGTTTTGATTGGACGCTTATCGTTATTCTCTGATGCAGTCTGCACCTTCTTCATTAGATGAAGATCGATGAATGGACCTTTTTTTAGCGAACGTGGCACTAGTGAATACCTCTACTGAAGCCTTAGCGGCTTGAATTTCTGCGACGAACAATCATGTTATTCGTGCGCTTGTTAGTTCTAGTTTTAAAACCTTTAGTCTTCGTTCCCCAAGGTGAAACTGGGTGACGACCACCGGAAGTTCTTCCCTCACCACCACCATGTGGGTGATCTACTGGGTTCATGGCAACACCACGAACTGTAGGCCTTACACCTCTCCATCGCTTAGCTCCCGCTTTACCGAGTGAACGAAGCGAGTGCTCGGAGTTAGACACTTCTCCTAGCGTCGCGCGGCAATCACTCAACACTTTGCGCATTTCGCCAGAGCGAAGGCGAAGTGTTGCATAGTTACCTTCTCGTGCAACTAGCTGTAAAGACGTGCCAGCGCTACGAGCAATTTGTGCGCCCTTGCCAGGCTTCAACTCACAGCAATGAACCGTACTACCTAGCGGTATGTTTCTAAGTGGCAAACAATTACCAACTTTGATTGCAGCATCATTACCAGATACAACGGTATCTCCAGCTTTAACCTTGCCCGGCGCGATCATATAGCGACGCTCGCCATCCGCGTACAACAGCAATGCGATATTCGCGGAGCGGTTTGGATCGTACTCCAAACGCTCTACCTTTGCTGCGATTCCATCTTTGTTTCTCTTGAAATCGATGATGCGATATCTTTGCTTGTGCCCRCCGCCTATATGACGRGTSGTGATGCGACCTCTGTTATTTCTACCGYCAGTTCTCGACTTRGCTGCAGTTAGAGGCGCATAAGGTTCGCCCTTATGTAGATCGGGATGAACAACCTTGACGACAAAACGGCGCCCTGGTGAAGTAGGTTTACACTTAACTACTGGCATTACTTACCCCTTTATCCCTTTTAACCTATGTCCGCAAAGTCAATTTCATGACCCGCTTCAAGCTTGACATACGCTTTCTTCCAATCTGAGCGACGTCTAATTTTTCCCTTCGGTGTGCGCTTGGTCTTTCCTTTAACCACTAGCACCTGAAGATCAGCAACAACAACATTGAATATTGTCTCTACRGCTGTCTTRATCTCTGATTTTGTAGCATCTGTCGTGACCTTGAACGCRTACTGRTTATGCAACTCAMCCATRATGGTGGTCTTTTCAGATACGTGTGGCCCGAGGATTACTGAATAGATTCTTTCAACGTTCATGCCAACATCTCCTCTACTTTCTTCAATGCGGAGACAGTAATCAGCACATTCTCGAAGCCGATAAGGCTAACAGGATCGAGGCCGGTAACATCCAACACATCAACCTTATGAAGGTTGCGAGCTGCGAGATACAGGTTCTTTTCTACTTGCTCGGAAACAATAAGGACGTTGTCTAGTTCAAATTCTTTTAGCTTGTTAACGAGCTCCTGAGTCTTATGTGACGCCAGCTCGAATTCGCTAACCACGAACAATCTGTCTTGGCGAATTAGCTCTGACAGAATACACCGCATCGCACCGCGATACATTTTCTTATTGAGTTTCTTAGAGTGATCCGCAGGACGTGCAGCGAAGGTGACACCGCCGCCGCGCCAGATTGGAGATCGAATGGTTCCGGCACGTGCTCGACCAGTACCCTTTTGACGCCAAGGCTTACGACCGCCACCGCGAACTTCAGAACGAGTTTTCTGCTTAACCGAACCCTGTCGGGCTCCAGCCATATAGGTCACTACAGTCTGATGAACCAAAGGCTCATTGTAGGCCTTATCGAAAGACTCGTCTGAGATTGAAACTGTTTCTTTGCCCGTTTTCTTGCCAGGCAATGCAAGATTTAATTCCATTGCTTACCCCTTGGCCTTAGTCTTGACGGCTGGACGAACGATTACGTTTGAACCAGTAGCACCTGGTAGCGCGCCTTTAATAAGAAGAAGATTGTTTTCCATATCAACTCTTATTACTTCTAGAGATTGGGTTGTATGTCTAACATTGCCCATCTGACCCGCCATTTTCTTTCCCTTCCATACTCGACCTGGCGTCTGACACTGGCCTATAGATCCAGGTGCACGGTGAGATAGAGAGTTACCGTGGGTGGCGTCCTGCATTTGGAAGTTATGCCGCTTAACCGCGCCTTGAAAACCTTTACCTTTCGAGGTGCCAGTTACATCTACCATCTGGCCAACTTCGAATTGATCTACCTTAATCTCACTACCCATTTCGATCCCAGATGTGTCCAACGTACGGAATTCCCAAAGACCGGAACCCGCCTCGGTGCTCGCCTTGGCGAAATGACCCGCCATGCCTTTCGACACACGTGAAGCACGACGCGATCCAGTAGTAACCTGAATGGCGCTATAACCGTCAACATCGGGAGTCTTAACTTGTGTGACCCGGTTCGGCTGTACTTCCACAACCGTAACGGGGACAGATGTACCCTCTTCAGTGAAAATGCGGGTCATACCGCTTTTCCGACCGACTAATCCAATCGACATTTTTCTAGACCTCATCATGCAAGGGGCTAAACCCGCTATGGCCGCTGACGCGTTACACTAGATTCGCTACCGCAGGGGTAGCTAATAGTTCAGTGCGCCATATCTTTTAAAAAGGGCAAAGAGGACTGAATGCTCATTGCCTGGTTATGTTTACTTAAATCTGGTTAACCCAGACTAATTTGTACTTCCACACCTGCAGCAAGGTCTAGCTTCATCAAGGCATCAACTGTCTTCTCAGTTGGCTCGACAATATCTAGCAATCGCTTGTGAGTGCGAATTTCATACTGATCTCGTGCATCTTTGTTTACATGCGGTGAAATCAATATAGTAAATCTTTCCTTTCTCGTTGGCAGTGGAATTGGTCCGCGGACCTGAGCTCCAGTGCGACGTGCAGTATCAACGATTTCTTGGGTAGATTGATCAATCAGACGATGATCGAAGGCCTTGAGGCGGATTCTGATACGCTGACTTTGCATCTACTTAGAGCTCCAAAAAATTCATTATAATTAATAAGTTACTGAACGTTCCCTGCTTGGCTTTTAATTAATCGCCAAATAAGGGATGCGAATATTAAGGTTTTGGCCCTATCCTGTCAAGGACTAACCATCTGAAAGCCGCTTTTTCTCTGACTTTCCGGCGATTTGGCACTGCCTGTAATTCACAATCTAAAATCTCACTCGCTCCTCGTTTTGTGGCGCGGCGTGAGATGCCTCTCTATTCTCTATTGCGACAAAGCCAGCATCTCTCGCAAGAAGCTGGCCTTAGCCATCTAGACAATTGAATTTACTCGAATATCTTAGCTACAACGCCCGCACCTACTGTACGACCACCCTCACGGATAGCAAAGCGTAGACCTTCATCCATCGCAATCGGATTAA
>JAESUT010000020.1 GCA_016762995.1 Gammaproteobacteria bacterium
CGCGTTAAATTGAGTAAGCCGCTTAAAGTTGTGATCGACTGCGGTAATGCCGTACCCGGCAAGATCGCTCCGGTATTACTTAAAGAATTGGGCTGCGATGTACATCCTATTTTCTGCGAAATCGATGGTAATTTTCCAAATCATCATCCCGACCCAACCGTGCCTGAAAATTTAGTCGCACTCAGCTCAACCGTGTTGGAGAACAATGCAGATATTGGCATAGCACTGGATGGCGATGGCGATCGAATAGGACTCATAACGAATCTCGGAAAGTTCGTAGATGCGGACCGCATGTTGATGCTACTTGTGCAGTCTATCTTACCGAACTATCCGGGCCGAGCCGTCGTCTTTGATGTGAAATGCAGCAGTAAACTTCGCGCCTTGATTGAGCACTTTGATGGCTCACCAGTAATGCACCGCAGCGGTCACTCCTTCATGAAACAGAAGATGCGAGAAACCAATGCCATTCTTGGAGGTGAGTTCGCCGCGCATATTTTCATAAAGGATAATTGGTTCGGGTTCGATGATGGTCTTTATGTCGCCGCTAGGCTACTTAAGATAATCAGCGAGTCCACTGTATCGAGTGATGAAATATTCGATCAGTTCGAAACAGGCTTCAGTACATCAGAAATAAAAATCGAGGTTTCAGAGGAGAGTAAGTTCTTAACGATGGATCGTGTGATCGAGATTGCCAGTTTTCCAACAGCGAAGCTGATTACACTCGACGGACTTCGTGTGGAATATGCCGATGGGTGGGGCTTGATACGCGCCTCGAATACCAGCCCTGCCCTGCTACTTCGATTCGAAGCTGACACTCAGGCACGAATGAATGAGATTCAAGAACAGTTTAGAGATCTCATTCTCAGTGCAGATAAAAATATAGAAATAAACTTTTAGGACGCTATAAAGAACTAGCAATTGAAGCTTGCGTAATTTGCCACACACAAGCGTCGAGACCACCCAATGGAAAGACATGTCACTATCACTAAATAATGCAATAAATATCGCCAAGGTTCTTACCGAGTCTCTACCCTATATACAGAAATTTACGGGCCGCACGGTGGTAGTAAAGTACGGCGGCAATGCCATGGTCGACGAAGCACTGAAACAGAGCTTCGCGCGAGATGTTGTGTTGATGAAGCTTGTAGGAATCAACCCGATTATCGTACACGGTGGCGGCCCTCAGATTGGGAACCTCCTAGAGAGGCTCAACATCGAATCTAGCTTCGTCGATGGACTCCGAGTTACTGATAGCCAGACCATGGATGTGGTTGAAATGGTATTAGGCGGCCTCGTGAATAAAGAAATCGTCTCATTGTTGAACAAAAATGGGGGAAAAGCGGTAGGTATCAGCGGCAAAGACGGAAATCTGATTCGTGCGAAGAAACTAAAACTCAAGCGTAAGGGCTCAAAGTCTGCCGATGACTCTATAGACATAGGTCAGGTTGGCGAAGTGGTAAGCATAAACACAGAGATTCTCGATGTAATGAAGGATAGTGATTTTATTCCTGTGATTGCGCCTATCGGTACCGACGGCGATGGCGCCAGCTACAATATTAATGCCGATTCAGTGGCCGGCGAAATCGCCAGTGTCCTCGGTGCCGAGAAGCTAATACTGCTTACTAATATAGCTGGCGTCCAAGACAAGAAGGGAAATGTGCTTACCGGCCTTAGCATTAAGCAAGTTGATGCGCTTATTGCCGATAAAACAATACAGGGAGGGATGCTGCCCAAAGTCGAGTGCGCGCTGAACGCTGTTAAGAAGGGCGTTACCAGCGCCACGATTGTCGACGGAAGAGTAGAACACGCAGTGCTCCTAGAAATTTTTACGGACGAAGGGGTCGGCACATTGATATCCAAGAGCGGATTGGATAAGAACTAGCTAGGTCAATAAGAAGACATGGACAAAACTAACAAGATTTCTCGAAAAGATCAGATTCTGCAAGCGCTAGCGCGCATGCTGGAAGCTGCGCCGGGTCGGCGAATTACGACTGCCGCTCTCGCCAAGGAGGTCGGTGTCTCTGAGGCTGCCCTGTACAGACACTTCCCGAGTAAAGCGAGAATGTTCGAAGGACTCATCAAGTTCATCGAGGACACCCTTTTCGCGCGAATCACTAGAATAATCAATGAGGAGGAAAGCGCAGAAATTCGCTGCCAGAATATCCTGCTCCTGATACTCACATTCTGCGACAAGAATCCTGGGATGACGCGCCTACTAACTGGAGACGCACTTGCAGGAGAAACCGAAAGGCTGCACCAGCGCATCGCTCAGTTCTTCAGCCGTTTGGAGGCCCAACTTAAACAAATATTGCGAGAAGCTCAGATCAGAGAGAATCTAAAGACTACCATCTCGCCAGCCGCTCTAGCGAATCTGTTGCTCGCCTCCTGCGAAGGCAGATTGGTACAATTCGTTCGCAGTGAATTCAAGGTATCACCTCTGGACAATTGGGACACTCAGTGGAATTTTCTAAGCAAAAATTTATTAGAGCCCTATTCGACCACTGCGGAAACCAAGGCGACTGTCTAGTTATTGTTCAGCGCTCACTACGCAGATATTCCGTACTTTTCGCGATAGGTCACGACTGCGTCCAGATAAGGCTGTAGTTTTCCATTCTCGGATGCAATTAAATAATCTACGATATCCTGCAAGCTAATTATACTAACAACCTTTATTTGGTAACTCTGCTCTATCTCTTGAATTGCCGACAGCTTACCACTTCCTTTCTCCTGTCGATCCATGGCGACAGCGATGCCATTTAGATGGGCGCCGTTGTTGCTAATAATCTCTGCGGCTTCCCTTACCGCCGTGCCCGCCGTTATAACATCATCGACAATTAACACCTCGCCGCATAGCTGCGCACCGACTATAGAGCCACCCTCCCCGTGCGCCTTCGCCTCCTTGCGATTAAAACAGTATGGCTTGTTCACTTTGTACTTGTTCGCCAGCGCCATCGATGTCGCTGTAGCCAGAGGAATGCCTTTGTATGCCGGCCCGAATAAAACATCGTATTCAATTCCTGCAGCAACGATCGCATCGGCGTAACACCTAGCTAGAAAGGATAGCTTCTCGCCAGTATTGAAAAGCCCTGCATTGAAAAAATAGGGGCTTATCCGCCCAGACTTCAGAGTAAATTCTCCGAAGCGTAGAATCTCATTCTCAATGACAAAGGTTAGAAAATTTTTCTGAAATTCTTGCATTAGTGCCCCATTTCGCCGATTCGTGCTCTCAATAAATTGTAAGAAATTAACGAAGTTCCTGGCTTAGCTAGTTTGCGAAAGTGCTTGCTTCTGCTTCACTACCAATTCTTGTATGCCACTATTGCCAAGTGCAAGCATCTCTAACAATTGATCATGACTAAAATCACCATCCTCACCTGTGCCTTGCACTTCGATGAATCCGCCCGATTCGGTCATGACGATGTTCATGTCGGTCTCCGCGTTAGAGTCCTCGGCATAGTCCAGATCAAGCACCGCATGCCCCTGATATATTCCTACTGACACGGATGCAATTAGCTGCTTCGCTGGATTTCCGCTCACCATTTTATTCGCAATCATATAATTAATCGCATCCATCATCGCGACACAACCCCCGGTGATCGATGCCGTTCTAGTTCCGCCATCGGCCTGTATTACGTCGCAGTCGATCTTGATTGTGTGCTCGCCCAGCTGGGTCAGATCTATCGCTGCTCGAAGCGAACGGCCGATTAACCGTTGGATCTCAAGGCTTCGACCGGATTGTTTTCCCCTAGCGGCCTCTCTGTCCATCCGAGTGTTCGTAGAGCGAGGCAGCATGCCGTATTCAGCTGTAATCCAGCCCTTTCCCGTGCCTTTCAAGAAGCGTGGGACCGATTTTTCCACACTTGCATTACATAGCACCTTGGTATCACCGAACTCGACCAATACGGAGCCTTCCGCATGTTTCGTGTAATTTCTACTGATAGATATATCGCGCAATTGATTGGCGCTTCGTTGGCTTGGCCTTATAAGTTCAGTCATAATTTTCCTGTGGGTAGATGTCTGCAAGCACATAACTTGCTGCGGGCAAATTATCCTAGATATTGATTGTTATAGCGAGCCACAAGTAACACACGAGTGCGGCCAAAAATAGATTCAAAGCCCGATAAGAAAACGAAACAAATTACAATGGGATTAGGTTAAAATATTGCCAATAGATTTCACCTTGATATTCGGATAGTAGACTATGACAGCAAGTATGACTGCCTTCTCCAGGCAGCAGCAAGAACAGCAATGGGGTTCGCTAACGTGGGAAATTCGATCTGTGAATCATCGCTATCTAGAAACCAGTGTACGCCTGCCAGAATCGTTTCGAGGGCTGGAAAACAGCGTGCGTGAGGCCGTACGTAAGCGTCTCACCCGGGGCAAGGTGGAATGCGCGCTGCGCTTTCAGTCTGAAGCGAAAGTTTCTTCCAATTTACACCTGAATACCAAGCTAATTAAGCAACTTGTTCAAGCAAACCTCGAGATAGAACAGATTACGGGCACATCCTCTAGCCTGAGCAATATGGAAGTGCTGCGCTGGCCTGGCGTTATAGAAGAACAAGACTTCGATAAGACATCTATCGAGAAACAAGCGCTTAGTTTATTCAGTGCGGCACTAGATGACTTGGTGGCAACGAGAGAACGCGAAGGATCAGAGCTGCAGGGCTTTATCAAGCAGCGTATCGATTCCGTCCGCAAGATCGTAGTGAATATTCGCAATAAAATGCCGGAAATTCTGATAAAGCAGAAACAGAACATTCTTAATCGCTTAGCGGAGTTACAGGCAGAGCTCGAGCCCACGCGCCTTGAACAGGAAGTATCACTGCTCGCTCAGAAGGCCGATGTAGAGGAAGAGCTTGATAGACTAGACTCTCATCTGAATGAAGTAGAGCGTGTATTGAATGCGAAGGGCCAGAAGGGACGGCGCCTTGATTTCCTCATGCAGGAGCTAAATCGTGAGGCCAACACACTCTCCTCAAAATCCATTGTCGTCGAAACTACGCTGAGCGCAGTAGAATTGAAGGTGTTGATCGAGCAGATGCGCGAGCAGATTCAGAATGTCGAATAAAAATATCAAATAACTGTATCGAATAACAATGAATGAACTAAACCTGGTTTCGGAGATCGAGCTGCATGTCTAAAGGTATACTATTTATCGTGACGGCTCCTTCCGGTGCGGGTAAAACCAGTCTCGTTAAGGCATTGATCGACCGCGAGAAGCAACTGTGTGTATCCGTATCTCACACTACTCGGGCAAGCCGTCCTGGTGAAATAGATGGCGTGAACTACCATTTCATCGATGAACCCGCATTCATGAAAATACTGTTGGCGGGAAACTTTTTTGAGAGCGCTCTAGTCTACGGCAATCACTATGGGACTTCGCAGTTGTGGGTTAATGAGCAGCTAGAAGCAGGCCTCAACGTAATTCTCGAAATTGACTGGCAAGGTGCCGTTCAGGTTCGTAATCTCGAACCAAACGCCTGCACCATCTTTATTCTGCCGCCGTCGCTGGAAACCCTAAAGACTCGCCTTCAGAATCGGGCTCAGGACGACACCGAAACCATCGAGAGGCGCATGAGTGAGGCCGTTGCGGAGATTTCACACGTTGCCGAGGCCGACTTTGTTGTCATTAACGACGACTTCCACACGGCGCTGGAGGACCTTTCCGCCATCATCAGATCGCAGCAGCTTACGATGAAATATCAGGAAACGAATCAGGCAGCCCTCTTCACTAGCCTCGCTCTACGCGAATAGCTCCAAGCATTTAACGGCCCTCGCCGCCTACTTTCAAGAATTGTATGCATTTTGCGCAAAAATTCAGTAAAATCCTCGGTCCTCGTAAAATATGCTCCTCGGAGCTACGGTGGCCTTGCCAGTTACAGCTTGTATCTCGCACTCAGCCGCCAGTAAACATGTAGATCATTAAGGGTTTGGTATGGCTAGAATCACAGTAGAAGATTGTTTGGAAAATGTTGATAACCGTTTTGAACTGGTCATGGTATCCAGCAAACGTGCACGTCAGCTTCAAACTGGCGGCAAAGACCCGTTGGTTTCGGTTGATAATGACAAGCCCACGGTACTAGCACTCAGAGAAATCGCTGAAGGCCTAATCGATGCCAGCATTCTAGTAGCCAAGCCACCTAGCGTAGAACTCGAAGAATTAGAGGACGAAGCAGCTGAGGCTGTTGAGAAAATCGCAGAGGCCACAGCTAACGCTGAAAAGACTGTCGATGCGACTGCAACTGAAGAAGCCTCTGAAGAACCCGCTAAAACGGAAGAGAAAGAACCCCCTGCCGCGGACGCCTAATCACCAACCTACTAACTAAGGAGTCGAGTCTTGCAGGTCCCAGTACTAGACACGATCGACTCTTTAGCCGCAGATCTCACCAGTTATCTCGGTAAGGCTCAGGTCAATAGTGTACGTCGCGCCTATTACTACGCGGAACAGGCCCACGCAGGCCAATTCCGTCGTAGTGGCGACCCCTACGTCACTCACCCCCTAGCAGTAGCCAGCATTCTCAGCGAAATGCACATGGACCATCAGAGCCTGATGGCCGCTATGCTGCACGACGTAATCGAAGACACCGGCATTACCAAGACCGCAATCAAATCACAGTTCGGCAATTCTGTTGCTGACCTCGTAGACGGTGTAAGCAAACTCAATAAAATTACTTTTAGCAGTCGTGCAGAGGCACAGGCCGAGAACTTTCAAAAGATGGCCATGGCCATGGCGAAGGATCTACGTGTAATCCTAGTTAAGATCGCTGACCGCCTTCACAATATGCGCACATTGAATGTACTTGCTCCTGACAAGCGCCGCCGCATCGCGCGCGAAACCCTTGATATCTATGCCCCCATCGCTAACCGACTGGGAATGAATACTGTTCGAGTCGAGTTTGAAGAGCTAGGCTTCGCCGCGCTCTATCCKATGCGRGCGCGCCGMATTTCGGCTGCKGTGAAAAGCGTCCGCGGCAAYAGAAARGAAATTCTCTCCAAGATWGARACCTCGATCTCTGCCTGCCTCGAGCGCGAAGGCCTGCCAGGACGCTGTGCCGGGCGCGAAAAGCACCTCTATAGCATCTATGAAAAGATGCGCAGCAAGCGCAAGTCTTTCTCGGAAATCATGGATGTATACGCATTCCGCATCGTCGTCGATCGCGTAGATACCTGCTACCGCGTTCTAGGTGCCGTGCACAGCTTGTACAAGCCCGTTCCCGGGCGCTTCAAAGACTATATCGCGATTCCGAAAGCAAACGGTTATCAGTCTCTTCACACCACTCTGTTCGGCATGCACGGTGTGCCCATCGAGATTCAGATACGCACGGAAGAGATGGAGGCTATGGCAAACAACGGCATTGCCGCACATTGGCTCTATAAGTCGAACGAGGACCTGCCCAGCAATCCACATGCTCGCGCTCGTGAGTGGGTGAACGGTTTACTGGACATGCAGAAGAATGCCGGCAACTCATTAGAGTTTATTGAGAACGTAAAGATCGATCTCTTCCCCGATGARATTTACTTATTCACACCAAAAGGAACAATTTTCGAATTGCCAGCCGGTTCTACAGCGGTGGATTTCGCTTATGCGATCCATACCGATGTGGGTAACTCCTGTGTTGCCTGTCGAATTAGTCGTCGCCTCGCTCCATTGAGTGAGCCATTGGAGAGCGGACAAACTGTTGAGATCATTACTGCCCCGGGCACACAGCCCAACCCAGCATGGTTGAGTTTCGTTATTACCGGCAAAGCACGCAGCAATATACGTCACTACCTTAAGAAYCAGAAACAYTCCGAGTCKGTCGCRCTCGGGCGMCGCCTGCTCAATAAAGCATTGGCAGGCTTCGGTGATCAATTGGAYAGCATCGCGCAAGAAAATATCGATGCCATCTTGCAGCAAACTAAACTCAAATCCATGGATCAGTTGTTAGAAGAAATTGGTTTGGGCAATCGTATGTCTTATATGGTTGCACAACGACTGGCCACAAAAAGTAATATTTCTGCCGGCGACGCACAGAGAGAATCTGACAAACAAGGATCTCTCGATATTCGTGGCTCTGAAGGCATGGTGATGAACTATGCCAAATGCTGCCATCCCATACCCGGCGACCCAATCGTTGGCCACATCAGCTCCGGTCGCGGCATGGTGATTCACACCGATGATTGCAATAACATCACTGACATTCGAGACAATCCTGAGAAATGCGTATCGGTACGTTGGGACCCTGACGTTCAGGGCGAGTTCTCTGTCGAATTACGCGTCGAGTTAGAAAACGAACGCGGCATTATCGCCACGCTGGCGACTACGATTACCGGAGCTGAGGCCAACATCGATAAAATTTCCACCGTGGAGAGAGATGCTCGCTTTAGTATCGTGAACCTCTCTCTCAACGTTCATAATCGAGTTCACTTAGCACGCGTCATGAAACGTGTACGACTCATCAAACCAGTCGCGAAAGTAACTCGAGTTAAGAGCCGCAAGATCCGTAAGACGATCAAGAATATCGTCGGCAGCCACCAGACATAAACGGGAAAATCACCATGACACCATTAGAACAAGTTAATGCCGATACGGCGCCCGCAGCAATCGGTCCCTACTCTCAGGCAATTAAGGCAGGCTCCCTGGTTTTCCTATCAGGGCAAATTCCGCTAGATCCCCAAAGCATGGAGATCGTCTCCGAAGACGTAGCAGCGCAGACCCATCAAGTTTTTAAGAATCTAATCGCGGTCGCAGAAGCAGCCGGTGGCCGTTTGAGCAATGCCGTAAAGCTGACCATCTATCTTACCGACCTTGGCGACTTCGCTGTGGTAAACACAATCATGGCTGAGTATTTCTCAGAGCCCTATCCAGCACGCGCTACGATACAGGTCAGCGCCCTACCCAAAGGATCGGCAGTGGAAATCGACGCCATTCTGGCATTGTAGAGCCCAATAAAGCCTACTACTGACTGCTAAGACTGGCGTGTAGGGGGCGTGTTCATGGCACTACTGTATAAAAACACATATACTTTGTTGTGGCCTGCCGGAAAGGATTAGCTTGGTCCTATCTAGGCGCTGTCGATCTCTCAATAGAAAGTAGAGAGCTCTCTGTTAAATCGGACACTGCACACTGTGAATGCTGCCAGCCAACAACTAAAATTGATCCCCGTCACACGTTTGAAAGGCGTCGGCGCTGCGCTTGAGAAGAAGCTAAACTCACTTGGCATCCATAACCTGCAAGATCTGCTTTTCCATCTCCCTTTCCGCTATGAAGACAGATCTCGAGTCGCCGCTATTGGCTCTATCAGTGCCGGTGATGCCGTGCAGATTCAAGGCGAGGTACTGAACACCGATATTCAGTTCGGTAGGCGCCGAAGCCTGCGCTGCACCGTCAAAGACAGTAGCGGCTTCATCACACTTCGCTTCTTCCATTTTAGTAATGCACAGAAAAACTCTCTCGCCGTCGGTAGTCAGGTTCGCTGCTATGGCGAAGTACGACGCGGCAGGTCTGGACTAGAATTATTTCATCCTGAGTACCGAGTCGTGCGCGAGAACGAGGAAATAATAGTAGAGGATTGCCTCACGGCTATTTATCCAACAACCGAAGGGCTCGGCCAAGGTAGATTACGTAGCATCGCAAATCAGGCTCTCGATTTTTTACCCACCGATGCAGATGCTAATTCAATTGTCGGCTCTGCCTTACAAGAATTAATGCCCGATGAATTGATTAAGAAATTCAACCTTCATTCTCTTATCGACGCAATAAGACTGATTCATCGCCCCCCACTTGAAGCGCCTCTTAGTTGGTTAAGCGAAGGGAAAAATCCAGGTCAACGTCGGCTGTCTTTTGAAGAGTTACTCGCTCACCGCCTGTGCATGCGCCGTTTTAAATCTGACGCACAACAGCAAAACGCACCAAAATTTAATGATTCTCCTACGCTGATTACAAACTTCCTTCAGGCACTTCCCTTCACCCTGACCAATGGCCAACAACGTGCCTACAAAGAGATTGCCGACGACCTAGCGCGCGCCTGCCCAATGCTTAGACTATTGCAAGGTGATGTGGGATCAGGCAAGACTGTAGTTGCCGCGCTATCGGCACTGCATGCAATTGCCGAGGGCTATCAGGTGGCGATAATGGCACCTACAGAGCTGTTAGCGGAACAGCACTTTACAAATTTTTGCCAGTGGTTCGAACCGCTAGAAATCAGCGTTGGCTGGCTAAGTGGCAAGACAAAAGGAAAAGCCCGCATTGCACAACTTGCATCCGTTGCCAATGGAGACTGTCAGTTACTAGTTGGAACCCACGCACTTTTTCAAGACGAAGTAATCTACGGCAAGCTCGGGCTCATCATAATTGACGAGCAACACCGCTTCGGCGTGCACCAACGACTCGCTTTGCGTGAGAAGGCAAATCAACACACATTGAACCCACACCAACTGGTCATGACAGCGACTCCGATCCCTAGAACACTCGCTATGAGCGCCTACGCCGATCTCGACAATTCGGTAATCGATGAACTGCCCCCTGGGCGAATCCCGGTAAATACCGCAGTCATTTCTAACGATCGCCGGGAGCAGGTTGTACAGCGCATCGAGAGTGCCTGCAAGGGAAACAGCCAAGCCTATTGGGTGTGCACTTTGATCGAGGAGAGCGAGGTGCTGCAATGCCAAGCAGCAGAGGTAACTGCCGAGCAACTCACCGCACAGCTGCCCGATATCGCGGTTGGACTTATTCATGGGCGCATGAAGCCACAAGAAAAAGTGGAGATCATGCAGCGTTTCAAACAGGGAGATTTGCAATTACTGGTAGCGACTACCGTTATCGAAGTTGGAGTCGATGTGCCCAATGCTAGCCTGATGGTAATTGAGAATCCCGAACGTCTTGGCCTAGCACAGTTGCATCAATTGCGTGGCCGTGTCGGTCGAGGATCGGCCCGCAGCCACTGCATCCTCTTGTATCAGACACCGCTGTCCAAAGCAGGCAAACAACGCCTATCGGTAATGCGCGAGAGTACCGATGGATTTTACATCGCCGAGAAGGACCTCGAGTTACGCGGACCCGGCCAGGTCTTAGGCACACAACAGACCGGCTTGATGAGCTTTAAGATTGCCGATATCAGCCGTGATGCAGGCCTTTTAGATCAAGTAAAAGAGGCATCAGAGCTAGTTCTTACTAAGTATCCAGAGATCATCGACCCACTAATTCAGCGTTGGTTGGGAGACAACATCCACTACGCCAATGTCTAGTTAAGCGACTGCTGTTTGCTTCCAGAAGACTCATTCACCCTCTCCCCTAAACTAACTTTTACTCTTACCCTAAAGTCTTCTATGCTAACGGCTCTATAATACGCTGTAGCCAAGTATTAACCCCTCATGGAACGCCTAAGAAAATTTCGCGCCAGAATAGTTGCACAATTCCGGTCCTGGTTTCCGGAACTCACTGCGAAGCTCCCTGCATTCGCGGAACTTACACGCGCCAATAAACCTATCGGTATCTATCTACTACTTTGGCCAACCATTTCTGCGCTATGGATCGCCGAAGAAGGGTTTCCTCGTTTTTCGCTACTGTTTATCTTCGTCGCAGGAACTGCGCTCATGCGCTCGGCTGGCTGCTGCGTAAATGATTTTGCCGACCATAAGATCGACGGAAAAGTTGCTAGGACTGAACGACGGCCTCTAGTTGCAGGATCACTGACAAGAAAAGATGCTTTCCTTTGTTTCGCAGTACTCTCTATAATCAGCTTCGGCCTAGTACTAATGACGAACGAAAGAACCCTCATTCTTTCCTTTGCAGCTGTTGCATTAGTAGCGGTATACCCCTTCATGAAACGATTCACGAACTTACCGCAACTGGTATTGGGTATCGCCTTTTCCTGGGGGATATTGATGGCTTTCTCCGCAGCAACCGGAGAGGTTCCACAGTCTGCCTATCTCTTGTTTGTAGCAAACTGTTTGTGGACTGTAGCCTACGATACACAATATGCGATGGTGGACAGAGAATTCGATATCGAGATAGGGGTCAAGTCTACCGCTATATTATTTGGCGATGCCGACAAGGTTATCATCGGTAGCCTGCAGGTCATGTTCATTCTAGCGATGATTCTAGCAGGTAGACAGTTCGAGCTAGGGGCGTTTTACTATCTGTCTCTAGTAATAGCGAGCGGATTCCTTGCTTACCAGCAATATCTCATCAAGGATCGCTTGCCGGGGCCCTGCTTCGAATCGTTTCTAAATAATAATTGGGTAGGTGCAGTGATCTTTATCGGCGTGTTGTTGAGCTTCATCTAACACCATTGATGGGCCACCTTCAGCTATTTAGTGGATACTGAAGTTAGCCCATCGTTTCTAGTTAGTAATTACACAAACGCCTGTATTCCCGTTTGTGATCTACCTAGGATTAGCGCATGAATATCCTGAGTTCCCTCATAGGTGTTCACTACTTCCAAATTCTGACAGTGGCGCATAACTGGGAATTCATCCGAAATACCATTACCTCCCAACATATCCCTTGCCTCACGTGCCGCATCCAATGCCTTCAGACAAGAGTTGCGCTTTAACAGAGAGATAAGTGGTGGCGCCAACTTACCTTCGTCTTGCAAACGGCAAGCTTGCAAACAGCCCTGCAGGCCTAACGAGATATCTGTTTGCATAATTGCTAACTTCTTCTGAATCAGCTGATTCGCCGCAAGCGGTCGACCGAATTGTTTTCTGTCCATCGTGTATTGCAGCGCTGTATGCCAGCAGGTTTCTGCAGCGCCTAAAGCTCCCCATGCAATACCGAGCCGGGCGGAGTTCAAGCAGCTAAACGGACCGGCTAAACCTTTCGCGTGAGGTAGCTTATTCTCCTCGGGCACAAAAACCTCGTCCATCACGATCTCGCCAGTGATGGATGCGCGCAGAGCTAGCTTTCCTTCAATCTTAGGAGCAGTTAGTCCCTTCATGCCTTTGTCGAGGATGAATCCGCAAATGGTGCCGTTATCGTCTTTCGCCCAGACTATGAAAACATCGGCGATTGGTGAGTTGGTGATCCAATTCTTCGCGCCAGTTAGGGAATACCCGCCTGCGACGGACTTCGCTCTCGTGATCATGCCACCGGGGTCGGAACCGTGATCAGGCTCGGTTAGACCGAAGCAGCCAATGAATTCACCGCTCGCTAACTTCGGCAAATACCTTTGTTTCTGATCCTCGGTGCCAAAAGTATTGATCGGGTGCATGACCAAGCTAGATTGCACGCTCATCATTGATCGATAGCCAGAATCCACTGCCTCAATCTCGCGCGCCATCAGTCCATAACAGACATAGTTCACGCCGGCGCAGCCATAGCCTTCAATAGTGGCACCAAGCAGGCCTAGCGCACCCATTTCACGGAATATCTCCGGATCCGTTTCCTCCTTTTGATACGCTTCGCGGACACGAGGTAGCAACTTCTCCTGTGAGTATTGTTTCGCCGTATCTCTAACCAGACGCTCTTCTTCCGATAATTGTTCTTCCATCGAAAATGGATCTGCCCAATTAAATGGCACATTATCCGATCTGACAGACATAGCTTTCTCCTCGTTAACTCAGCTATCCACACAAATGGATGGCCTCAATAGTTCATGTGTGTTCGGTTTGCTCAATAGAAGCTATTTTGCAGAGAGGGCGTGGCCACTCTAAGCCGAACATAGGCGCAATATTCTATCAAACTTCATCCTTTTTCACTAAGACAGCTGCAACTCAGCAAGATAACGATTTTACGCAGATAAAGCGGAGAATCTCGGCGACATTTTGCTAGAATAACGCGCCATGGACGTATCCCACATATTAGATTCCCTCAATGATGAGCAAAGAAACGCAGTAGCGAATCCAGCACAGCATCTGTTAGTACTTGCCGGAGCCGGCAGCGGCAAGACACGCGTGCTCGTGCACAGAATTGCCTGGCTGTTAGAGGCTGAGCAGGCTTCCCCTTACTCTATTCTCGCGGTGACCTTTACCAATAAGGCCGCACGGGAAATGCGCGGCCGCATCGAATCCCTAATGGGGAACTCCTTCGCAAACATGTGGGTTGGCACGTTTCATGGCCTCGCTCATCGACTGCTGCGCACTCATTGGCAAGAGGCTGGCCTAGTCCAAGACTTCCAGATTCTCGATGGTGACGATCAGCTGCGCTTGGTCAAGCGTATCAATCGCTCATTGAAAATCGATGAGGACAAGTGGCCTGCAAAACAGTGTCAGTGGTATATCAACTCACAGAAGGATGAGGGGCTACGCGCAGACAACATCGACCATTTCGAGGACGACTACACGAAGACCATGCTCAAGGTTTATAAGGCCTACGAGGAGGCATGTGACCGCGGGGGTATGATCGATTTTGGAGAGATCTTGCTCAGAGCTCACGAGCTATGGCTGAAGAACCCTCAAGTGCTGGAACACTATCAACGACGCTTTAAACATATTCTGGTTGATGAGTTTCAGGACACCAACTCTATTCAATATGCTTGGCTACGAATTCTAGCAGGAACACAGAACCAACTGATGGTGGTTGGAGATGACGATCAATCGATCTACGGTTGGCGTGGTGCGAAAATCGAAAATATTCAACAATTTAACGTAGATTTCAGCGATGCTGACACAGTACGCCTGGAACAAAACTATCGCTCAACTTCCACGATTCTCAAGGCTGCCAATCAACTAATCTCAAATAACCAAAACCGCCTCGGCAAGAACCTCTGGACCGAGGATGGAGATGGCGAGCAGATCAGTTTATACGAGGCTTTCAACGAGCAGGATGAGGCACGCTTCATCGTGGATCGTGTGCAGGATTGGTTTAACAACGGCAATCGTCGCTCCGACGCCGCTATCCTCTATCGCTCCAATGCACAGTCGCGCGAGCTAGAAGACGCTCTCCTACGAATGGGGATGCCCTATCGCATCTACGGCGGTCACCGCTTCTATGAACGACTCGAGATTAAAAACGCGCTAGCCTATCTGCGCCTAATATTAAACAGAGATGACGATACCGCCGTCGAGCGAGTAATCAATGTTCCAACCCGTGGCATCGGCGGCCGAACCATCGAACAAGTTAGAAGCGTAGCAAGAGAAGAGAATTGCTCCCTCTGGCAGGCCTGTACCAAGTGTGTGAACGAATCCCTCATGACATCGAGAGCTTCTAATGCCGTACTCGGCTTTCTGGAGCTAATAGATGAGCTAAGCCTCGCCAGTAGCGAAATGGAACTGGCGAAAAAAGCAGAGCATATTGTTAATCACACTGGGCTGATTCAACATCACGAAAAAGAAGGCGGCGAGAAGGCTCGCACGCGAATAGAGAACCTCGAGGAATTAGTAACCGCCGCAAACAACTTCGACGACCCAGATATCGATGAAGACTTCGACCTAAAATCTAACGCCTTCCTGTCTGCGTTTCTCGATAAGGCAGCCCTAGATGCGGGAGAAACGCAGGCCGATGAATCCGAAGACGCCGTACAATTAATGACCTTACACTCGGCAAAGGGCTTAGAGTTTCATCTGGTATTTCTTGCAGGCATGGAGGAAGGTTTATTTCCTCACAAAATGTCTATGGATACTATTACTGGTCTCGAAGAAGAAAGACGGCTCTGCTACGTCGGAATAACACGCGCCAGAACCAAGTTGTATATGAGTCATGCAGAATCCAGAAGGATGCACGGTGATGTGAATCTATGTAGGCCCTCGCGCTTCATCAAAGAGATACCGAACGAACTAATTGATGAGATTCGCATGAAATCTAGCTTCAGCAGGCCATCGTTCGGCAATACACGAATCGGTAGCAGAGTCGGTAGCAAACTCAGTGGCAACATAGAGGTGCCGGAGACAAATTTATCCTTAGGGCAGCGCGTCGTCCACGGAAAATTCGGTGAAGGTGTAATACTAAATTATGAAGGGCAAGGGCCGAATGCTCGGGTTCAGGTAAACTTCGATGCAGTGGGGAGTAAGTGGTTAGTGCTCTCCTATGCCAAACTAGAAGTATTGGTGTAACTCGCGATTGGCGCGAGATACGCAGGGAAATAATTATGCTATTCGTGAATTCATTTAACTCGACTACTCGGCAAATGTGCGCAGCCGCACTCCTTTCGATCCTAACCGCCTGTGGCGGAGAACCCCAATCAACAAGTTCTAGTGCGCAGAGCAGCGTGCAAGAACAAACAGTTTATGAATGGAAGTTGATTACATCTTGGCCAAAAAACCTACCTGCGCTCGGAACCTCCCCTGAGCACTTCGCCGATATCGTCGAGAAGATGAGCAATGGGCGCATGCGCATTCGCGTATACGGTGCCAACGAACTAGTTGGTGGCCTCGAAGTATTCGATGCCGTGTCCCAGGGCGTAGCTGAGATAGGCCACACCGGCGCTTACTATTGGCAGGGTAAGATTCCCAGCACGCCTTTCTTCTCCACAATTCCCTTCGGTCTAACAGGCACGGAGATGAACGCCTGGCTTAGCTATGGTGGCGGCAATGAGCTATGGCAGGAAATCTACGCCCCCTTCAATTTAATTCCCATGCGCGGCGGCAACTCCGGCACTCAGATGTTTGGCTGGTTCAATAAAGAGATTAATTCCCTCGATGATTTACAAGGGTTAAAAATGAGAATCCCGGGCCTCGGCGGCGAAGTATTTAGACGCGCCGGAGGGGTTCCGGTCACTATGCAGGTCAGCGAGGTGTTTACTGCCATGCAGACCGGTGCACTCGACGCGACAGAATTCGTAAGTCCGTATAACGACATGGCCGCTGGATACCATACCGTTGCCGACTATTATTACTATCCTGGCTGGCACGAGCCCGGTTCGACTCTAGAGACCATCTTCAACAAGTCTGCGTTCGAGGCCCTTCCCGAAGACCTTCAGGAAATTCTCAAGGCAGGCACCGAGGTAATGAATCAGCTCTTAATGGACGAGCTCACTGCGAAAAATAATGAAGCACTACGTGTCTTGGTTGAGGAGCATGGCGTAGAATTAAGAAAGCTACCCGATGACGTGCTCATTGAGCTTCGAGACATTTCCAATCAGGTCGTTGCCGAACTCGCCCAGACCGATGAGGTCACCCGCCGCATCTATGACTCGTATAAAAGTTTTCAGGCAGGCGTAGAAAATTATCACAGCATTGCAGAAGACGCCTATGTCGAAGCGCGTAAGCTACCGAACAAGTAGATACTCAGAGTAGAGTCAGACTTATCTTGGAATAGGCCTCGGATTGCCCTGCTCATCTATCGCAACAAAGACGAACAAGCCATCCGCCATCTTTGTAGGCTTGTCATCGATACAGATGTTGGAAGTCCAAACTTCCACTTTAATATGCACTGAAGTATTCCCGGTTTTGGCAACTTCTGTGTAGCAACTGACCGTTGCGCCCACCTGTACCGGACTAATAAAGTGCACGTTCTCAATGGCAACCGTCACCGAGCGACCACGAGTTGCCATCTTGCTCGCGATGCCTGCCGCCAAATCCATCTGCGACACCAGCCAACCACCGAAGATATCACCATTCGCATTCGTGTCTTTCGGCATGGCAAGAGTTTGTAATGCCAGTTCACCAACAGGACCTGTTTCATTGCCGCTCATAATTATTTCCTAAGTAAAGTGTCAACAGCAATGTGGCTGTCTAAATCAAAGTACCGAAGGCAGCCAAGTTACCAATGCAGGTTGCAGCGCAAGCAACAACAACAGTGCAAGCTGTATAACAACGAAAGGTGCAACACCTCGATAAATTTCGCTGGTTTTAATTTCGGCTGGAGCGACACTTCGCAAGTAAAAAAGAGAGAAGCCAAAAAGCAGACTCAAGCATCTGGAGCATCTAAAAAGGCGCAATGCCAAAGGGTTTCTAAACAAATATTTTTCTTTGATTTTTTATTTTACGCTTGAATAAGCTTCTAAAACTTCTTTTGAATGGCCTTTTGCCTTTACTTTCTCAAAAACCTTGAAGATCTTTCCATTTTCATTGACCAAAAACGTACTTCGACTGATACCCATGTACTCTCTTCCCATAAACTTCTTTTTACCCCAAACACCAAATAATTTTGAAACTGTTGTCTTAGTATCTGCAAGTAAGACATAAGGAATTTTCATTTTATCACAAAATTTTTTATGAGATTCTACATCGTCCTTACTTATACCAACAATTTCAATGCCTGCTTTCTGAAATTTTTTGTAATCTTTGGAGAATTCGTCTGCCTCAATAGTACAGCCTGGGGTAAAGTCCCTAGGATAAAAATAGATTACACATTTTTTCCCTTTAAGGTCACTTGATTTAACAACACTCCCATTTGCATCACTTAACTCAAATTTTGGCAAGGATGAATTTTCTGCAATCATATTAACACAAGTTGAAAATACCCTATTAATTATTCTATATTTGCTGGATAAAATTCGAATGTTTTAAATGGAACTTGAAAATGGTTGACTTCATTGGTTAACCCTCGTAATTGGTTTGCAGAAGCTATAGCAACGTATGCTCTAGTATTCTTTGGACCTCTTGCTATAATATTGTCTGTTGTAGCTTTTGGTGATGGCTTGTCAATCGAGTCAATTATTATGATTTCTTTAGCTCATGGTGCTGCAATTGGCTTGATGGTCTATGCATTTGGACACATATCGGGGGCTCACATCAATCCAGCTGTGACTATACCAATGATGATTACAAAAAGAATTAGTGTTGCTGATGGAATTGGATACATAATTTTCCAATTGATTGGGGCAGTAGTTGCTGCATTCTCACTTAAAGCTATTTTGCCAGAGATTGGTGCTAAAGTAAACTTTGGTACACAGGGTGGACCTAGCGAACTATTAAACAATAGTGTAATGGCTGGCATCACAGTAGAAATAATTTTAACATTCTTCCTTGTAACAGTAATCTTCCTTACAGCTGTTCACAAAAAAGCTCCTGCGGGTATACATGGAATTTCAATTGGAGGAATGGTCTTTTTACTCCACTTGGTAGGTGTACCATTAACTGGTGCATCTATGAATC
>JAESUT010000147.1 GCA_016762995.1 Gammaproteobacteria bacterium
GAAGAAGAAGAGTAATTTTTTCAGATAATATAGTTGGAAATATGGGCCATCATGATGACATAAGGAACAAGAGACATGACTTTGATAAAGGTAGTTTTGAAGACGTGAAATATGATGACCCTATGCTTCTTTTTAGTGAGTGGTTTCAAGAAGCAAAGGAAAAAGATTGTCAACTTATAACACAAGCAACTATTGGAGCGCTACATGGTATACCAATTACAATAAAAGAAAGTTTCTTGGTTAAAGGACTTAAGATTTCTAATGGAGACCCTTTATTGAGAAACAATAGAGCTACAGAAGATGCAGAATTGGTAAAACGACTAAGAGATGCTGGAGCTATTATTATTGGAGTAACAAACGTTGCCCTATATTGCATCGATTGGCAAAGTACTAATTTTTGGAATGGTCAAACAAACAATCCACATAACTTAAACAAAGTAGCTGGAGGATCATCTGGAGGTTCCTCTGCAGCTGTCGCAGCTAACTTCTCCCCATTATCTTTGGGAGCTGATGCTGGAGGTTCTGTTAGAGTACCTGCTCATTTCTGTGGGATATGTGGATTAAGACCAACTGAGGATTTATTATCGAATAGAGGGCATTTAAAAAACCCAAACAAACCACAAGGCAGAAGACATGTTGTGGTGCCAGGTCCATTAGCAAAAAACATAGAAGACTTAGAATTAATGATGAATGTAATCGGCAATAATTCTAGTTATCCATTAGCAGAAATACCAGACATAGACTTCAACAACAGTAAATGGGGTGGAGAACCACTAAATATCGCAATTTCAGAAACAATAAACCAAACAGAAGTCGATGATGAATACTTAGCGCTATTTCGAACATTCATACAAAAAATAAAAACAGAAGATCATTCTTTTTCTATAGACCACCCCCTTTATGATGAAAAAAGTTGCTTCAATGGCTTGTAAATAATATTGGATAGAGTATTATACGCCCTCTTCGAGACGGGCCGTTAGCTCAGTCGGTAGAGCAGTTGGCTTTTAACCAATTGGTCGTGCGTTCAAGTCGCACACGCCCCACCAATTTTTTCTTAATGACAGTAACGGCCTGTTTGCTGAGTCGCTAGACTCTAGCAATCTCCCTCAGAGATCGTAAGCAGCACCTCACTAGTCGTAGACTCCGTTATTTCACTCCCCTAGATACTGCACCCATAGGCACGCGAATAGTAGCCTGTGGTAAACTGAAGTCTCGTTATTATCCGTAGTTGGCGAAAATGAATCAGATCATTACAAGTGAAATCTCCACAGCATTATCTGCTGACAGTACGCTTGTGCGCGAGTACCTGGACCGTGTCGTGCGTCCTGCACCTCTAGATGAGGCGGCTCAAAAAACTTACAAGACCAATATCAAGCAATTAATGCAGCAGAAGAATGCGCGCCTGGTTGCTCACTACTACACAGATAGCCTATTGCAAGACCTTGCCGAGGAAAGTGGTGGCTTCGTGGGTGATAGCTTAGAAATGGCGCGCTTCGGCCGCGATTGTGATGCTGAGACTCTTATTGTTGCCGGTGTGAAATTCATGGGCGAGTCGGCAAAAATCCTTAGCCCCGAAAAAACCGTACTGATGCCCACTCTAGAGGCGACTTGTTCTCTGGATATTGGCTGCCCAGCCGATGAATTTTCTGCTTTCTGCGATCAGCATCCAGACCGTACCGTCGTGGTCTATGCCAATACTTCGGCGGCCGTGAAGGCGCGCGCTGATTGGGTGGTAACCTCTAGCATTGCGCTAGACGTGGTCGAGCACTTAATGGAACAGGGCAAGAAGATTCTCTGGGCTCCGGATAAGCACCTAGGCTCCTATATTCAACAGGCCACCGGTGCGGATATGTTGCTGTGGGATGCCGCCTGTATAGTGCATGAGGAGTTTAAGGCGCGAGGCCTGGCCGATATGCGTAGGCTTTATCCCAATGCCGCGATACTCGCGCATCCTGAATCGCCGAGCGCAGTGCGCGAGATAGCGGATGTAGTGGGCTCCACCACGCAGATTATCAATGCCGCGAAGGCGTCTACGAAGTTAGAGATTATTGTGGCGACCGATCAGGGTATTTTCCATAAGTTGCAGCAGGTAGCGCCGGAGAAGACTTTTATAATTGCGCCTACAGCCGGTGCTGATGCAACCTGCCGCAGTTGTGCGCAATGCCCATGGATGGGTATGAACTCACTGGAAAGCTTGTACAGTTCGCTACAAGGGGCTACTAATGAGATACAGGTAGAGTCGGCGCTAGCGGCTCAGGCGATGGTACCGCTGCAAAGGATGTTGGATTTTGCCGCGAATAATCAGCTAAAAGTACGCGGGAAAGCGTAGGCTTATGTGTTTGGCCATTATAAGGCTATTATAAGGGATCAGGTCGGGTTGGAACTTAGTTGTAAAACTTCAAACATGCCGTTTTAGATTCCCTGCTGCAACTTCTCTATCTCTTGAATCTTCTGTCTTAAGCGCGCCTCTTCAGCAGGTGCGATTCCATTGTTGCTCTCTATCCTCAGCGCCGAACGCAATTGCTGCCGCGCTCTTTGATAGTTCCCTAATAGACGAAAATATTCGGCTCTAGCTTGGTGTACCGCACTGATGTTGCCTGCCTGACCCTGAGTCTCGGAGAGTTTATACCAGAGTTGATAATCGTTGGGTCGGGAAAGGCTATGACGCTCCATAACCTCAGAAGCAGCGCTATAGGAGCGTGCTTTTATAAGCGCGTCTACATAGGCCATCGTTAGCGCATTATTGCCTGGGTTTATAGCGAGATGGCGTTGCAGGAAACTAATTGCCTGCCCTGGTTCATTCTGTTCAGTAAAAATTTCAGCCAGAGTCACGGCGTAACTTATTCGATTCGGATCCTTTTCTAGCAGTGGCTCAAGAGTGGTGCTGGCTAGCGCAAATTGCTGATTCTCGTAATAGGCGATTGCGAGGGCGTAGCGATTCGCGTCGCGTGCAAACTCACTGCTGCTGCTCTCAAGAAGGCGCTGATTCTCAAGCACGAGGTCAACTTTGTTGACCGCGTAGTGTCCAATCACCCGGGCGCGGACGATTTGGTATTCGAGGTTGGCGCTGTATTGCTGTCGCGGGTAGCGACTCGCTCTGCCGCGACTTCCTGAGACGCGTGCCTCCGTTAGGGGATGCGAGAGGAGGAACTCCGGCGGTTGGCGCCCAAATCGATTGATAGCCAAGAGCCTCTCGAATAGCGTCGACATGCCATCGGGATCGAAGCCCGCTCTGAACATCACATCTTGTCCGACTCGGTCAGCCTCGGTTTCATTGCTCCTGCTAAAGCGGAGCTGATTCTCAAGTGAGCGTCCCTGTACAGCCGCTATAGCAGCGGTGCCATGGCCTGCATCGGACGTAGCCATAATTATTACGCTGGCTAACAATGCCGCCATGCCTGGAACTCTTGCTGCCTGCGCCTGATCGATACCGCGAGCAAAGTGACGCTGGCTCACGTGAGCGATCTCGTGGGCCATTACCGAGGCAAACTCCGCCTCTGTCTGGGCATTGAGGAATAGACCTGTATTTACGCCGATAATGCCACCTGGGGCTGCAAAGGCATTTAACGCCTCGCTATCGATGATCACAAAAGAAAGGCGATGGTCTTGCAGTGCACTCTTGGATGCGAGCTTATAGGTTACGCTTTCGAGATAGGCATTCAGTAGTGGGTCGGGAATTGTTGGTGCGCCGCGACGAATGCTGCTGAGAAACTGTTGTCCCATAGCATATTCCTGCTCAATAGAGACGGTACCTGAGATACGGTCTCCGAGACTGGGCAGGGCGGGCTGGGCCGACAGCAAGCAAGGGGTAATTGCTGAGAGCAACAGCACTAGAAATTTTTTGAGGCAACTGGTGTGCATAGTGTCCATTAATAATACTCTATGACCGAGATTAACAGTATTAATTCATCGCTTTTTAGTAACTCTTGGGCGATATCTAGAGAGCCTTCGGCTAAATCTATGATTACTTTGCGGGAGTCTGGTGTGCACCGCCATAAGCTAGAGCAGCCATAGAATTAATTAGCGGCCCCCAAGTGATATCATTGATGGTGTTTAGCCCGCATAGCTTGATAAAATGTAGCGATGGAAATAAACGCCGATATAGAGATAGACCTAAGTGGCTTGCAGTGCCCAATGCCGCTGCTCAAGGCAAAACTGGCCCTGAATAGCATGGCATCCACGCAGATTCTGAAGGTGATCGCCACCGATTCGGGCTCGGAGAAGGATTTCCACATGTTTGCCGCTCAAACTGATCACCAAATTCTGGATTTTCAGAAAAACGAAAGCGCCTATTTTTACTGGATTAAGAAAGGCTAGTTATAGCGAATCCCTGTTTAAGGCTATAATCACTCTGGCTGTAAGCCCCTTCGGGCGCGGCCATAGACTTAAACAGAGACTCCCCGGGAATATCTGAAAATGAAGAAGCTGGTTAACGATTTCCTCGATCGTTATTTTCACGACGAAGAATCCATCATTCTTATGTTGCTGTTGACCATAGGTCTAGCGGTGTTGTTGCTATTCGGTGGTGTTCTAGCGCCGCTGATTACGGCGATCATCGTCGCCTACCTGATGCAGGGTCTGGTCGAAATTCTGCTACGTCAGGGGCTCTCTTCAAGGATTGCCTTTGTCCTCGTTTATGCTGTGTTTGTTGGTGTATTCCTGTCGATGTTGTTGTTTCTTCTACCGCCCGCCTGGAATCAGCTGCGCAGGTTGATGAACGAGTTACCTAACCTAATCAGTCAGTGGCAAGCATCTCTGTTATTGCTGCCAGAGAACTATCCAAACCTCGTTTCAGAGCAGCAGGTTCGTGAATTCATCGCCGGTGTGCAGGGGGAATTGGGAGGCTATGGCCAATCAGTTCTGGAATATTCGCTGGCTAGCATCCCGAGTATCATTTCCTGGATCGTGTTCATTGTCTTAGTACCGATACTTGTTTTTTTCGTGATGAAAGATAAATCAGAGCTAATCAACTGGGCGGGAAATTTCTTGCCGCGCAATCGCCCATTGATGAACCGAATCTGGTTAGAGATGGATCAGCAGATTTCAAATTATATTCGCGGCAAGGTGCTCGAAATCTTTATCGTCGGCAGTGTTAGTTATTTGTTGTTTGTTATCTTGGGTATTAACTATGCATTGTTGCTCTCGGTCTTAGTGGGGCTTTCAGTGATCGTTCCTTATATTGGGGCGACAGTGATAACAATCCCGGTCGCTGCAGTAGCCTATGTGCAGTGGGGAATCGGCAGTGAATTCTATACGGCTCTCGTGGCTTATGGTGTGCTTCAACTGTTGGATGGCAATGTGTTAGTGCCAGTTATCTTCTCCGAGGCGGTTAACCTGCATCCGGTAGCTATTATTGCTGCCGTTCTTGTTTTTGGAGGGATTTGGGGGCTGGCAGGGGTGTTTTTTGCTATTCCGCTGGCGACTCTAGTCAAGGCTATCCTCAATGCTTGGCCGAGTAAGCTTCATCCGARCACGGAACCGGTAAAGCAACAAGACGGTACAGCCTAACGGCGCCGCGACTCCTTTGGTTGATGTTCTTTCGCTGTGCTAAAATCCGCAGCTTCAATTTTGTACAGGTATTACCATGCTTGATCACATACGCGGCAGTATTGTTGCCATAGTTACGCCGATGCAACCCGATGGGTCGCTGGATATGCAAGGGCTGAATAGCCTGCTCGAATGGCATATCGCATCGGGCACTAATGCAATAGTTATCGTGGGCACTACTGGCGAGTCTGCCACCCTCAGCACCGATGAGCATTGCGACCTGGTTGCTCATTGTGTAAATGAGGTCAATGGGCGGATTCCGGTAATTGCCGGCACCGGATCGAATAACACCGCGGAAGCACTCTATTTTACCGAGTCTGCGAAGAAGAATGGCGCAGATGCCGCGCTACTGGTTACGCCTTATTACAATAGGCCTTCGCAGGAAGGCCTGTTTCAACACTTTAAGCATATAGCCGAGGGCGTGGACATACCGCAGATTCTCTACAACGTGCCTGGACGGACAGCATGCGATTTGCAACTAGACACGGTTAAGCGACTTGCCGAACTCGATAACATCGAGGCAATCAAAGATGCCAGCGGAGACTTGGCGCGAGGATTGGAATTGATCGAACACTGTGGTGATAAACTTTCCATCTACAGTGGGGAAGACGCACTTAGCCTGCCTCTGATATTAGCTGGAGCCGATGGCACTATATCGGTTACGGCGAATGTGGCGCCGGAGTTGATGTCACAGATGTGCGCCCATGCACTGGCAGGCAATGAGTCGGCAGCGAGCGCGGCGGACAAGAAGTTAGAATTATTGCATCAGGATTTGTTTTTGGAGGCGAACCCGGTCCCAGTGAAGTGGGCTCTGCAAGCAATGGGAAAGATAGGCCACGGAATAAGATTGCCGCTTGTGGAACTTGAGGCGCAATATCACGTCAAAGTACGGGAAGCTCTTATCGAAGCAGGCATCGATGCATGATGTCTTGGATCAGTTACAGTGATGAAGCAAGTAATACAGGAACTCAGTTGCATGCCTAAACCCCTAGTAATYCTAAGCCTAGCGCTGTTGCTTACCGGRTGTAATTACCTSGCYGGTGAGRACGGTTTCTTTCGTGATCGTGCCGACGATTACATGGAGGCMCCKGTTCTGCCGCTAATGGCRATTCCTGACGAGYTGGATAGCTATACKCTWGATGAGCTCTATGTCATTCCGGYGCTGCTCTCATCAGCGGAACCCTTCGACGAAGTTCCCCTGCCCAAGCCTATTGAAACGAATGGTCGAGAAGGCGTGATCATTCAAAACCTAACCGATACTAGCTGGATAGTCTTGGATGCGACGCCGGGGCAGGTATGGCCGCTGGTACGAGACTACTGGACACAGTTGCAGGTGATTTTAGAGTACGAGGACCCAGGAGCAGGCCTCATGGAAACCTCCTGGTTAGAGGTTGATAGTAATTTGGAGACCCGGCACAAATACCGCGTCACCATAGAGCCTGGTCTACATTCCGGTTATTCAGAGATCTATGTGATTCATGTCGAGAGCCCGAGGAGTGAGCCGGCTCCGTTAGTAACAAGCTGGCCGGAGACGTCCGAGTCGGAAGATCGCGAGCGCCAGATCCTCGATAGTCTTTCACAATATTTAGCCGATAGAAACGATATGTATCAGGCCTCATCTGCCAGTCTTCTTGCGGGTAGCATCGAAGCAGAGAGAAAGGCAAATATCGTCGACGACGGGCAGGGCCAGCAGGTATTGGAGCTTCGCCTCGATTACCGGCGCGCGTGGGTGTTGGTTCGTTCTGCATTAGACGAAGCAGGGGTGACAATCCTAGAGAATGACCGTGATATGGCCTTTCTTAATGTACGCTTCTCTGGCATTAGCGACGACGATAAGCCTGGATTCATAGGTAGGCTGTTCTCACGAAATAGTGGGGAAGGTGCGGCTGTAGAACAAGACTTCAGCGTTCGTCTCGTCGACGAGGACGGTGTCGTCACAGTAATTGCCGAGCCATTGGAAACCGCCGATGATCTGTCCGATCTTGCCGCTGAGTTACTGCTCGTCATTAACAATAATTTGACGTAATTCGGCGATACAGACATTTGACTGCCTTGCAGCTTTTGTCTTGTCGCAACTTTTGTTCTGCCCCAATGCAGCGCCATAGACTGTCCACTTCAATGCGAGAATCATGAATTCCCCAGTAGTAATCGGCCTCATTATTATCGTTGTCATACTGACAGGCATCCTTGTGTGGGTGCTGCGCCAGTCACAGCAGCTGAAGTTAGCGGAGCTGTCCTCACGCGAGAAGCTGTTAGCCAGAGAAGCTGAGTTAGGCAACGCCATACAGTCTCTGCATGACTCAGATCATCAAAACACCTCCCTTAGCACCGATCTGCAAGCACTGCGCGAGCACAAAGTTAAGCTCGAGACTAGTTTGGCGATGGAGAAAGAGCAGCACACAAAGGATCTCGCGTTTCGAGATGAGTCGAAAGAGCAGATGGGCGAAGCTTTCGAAAATATCGCGAATAAAATATTCGAGGACAAGAGCAAGAAGTTAACCGACAACAACAAGGAAAGCCTCTCCGCTGTTTTAAATCCGCTAGCGGACAAGATTAGTCGGTTCGAGAAGCGTGTAGAGGAGACCTACGATAAGGAATCCAAAGAACGATTCTCGTTAGCGAAGGAAATAAAACAGCTGCACGAGATGAACACTCAGATTAGCGAGGACGCGGTTAATCTGACTAACGCGCTGAAGGGCGATAACAAGGCGCAGGGAAACTGGGGCGAATTGATTCTCGAGACCCTGCTGGAAAACTCTGGTCTAGTTAAAGGTAGAGAATACGAAGTACAGGTGAGTCTGCGCTCGGCAGAGGGCGGTAAGTTTCAACCCGACGTTGTCGTTCATCTGCCTGAGTCACGGGATATCATTATAGATTCCAAGGTGTCACTGAAGGCATGGGATGCTTACTGTTCAGCAGATGATGCAGATGAGAAGGCAGGATTTCTGAAGCAGCATGTGCAGTCTGTGCGCAGTCATGTTAAAGGGCTGTCGGGCAAGGACTATCAGAATCTTGCGGGTATAAGCACCCTAGACTATGTGTTTTTGTTCATGCCAATTGATGCGGCCTACTCGGTTGCGATTCAAAACGATCCGGGTTTATCTCAATATGCGTTCGAGAAGAACATCGTCTTCGTTAGCCCGACAATGTTACTGACAACATTGAAGCTAGCACAGAATCTTTGGCGTCTGGATCAGCAGAATCAGAATGCTGTAGAGATCGCCGAAAAGGCTGGGGCGCTGTATGACAAGTTCGTAAACTTTGTTACTGATCTTGAAGATATTGGTGCTCGAATTGATTCGAGCAAGAAGAGTTATGAGGCGGCGCACAAAAAACTTCGATCAGGCACAGGCAATCTAATGCGGCGCGTAGAGGGTCTCAAAACCCTAGGTGCTAAAACCTCCAAGAAGCTCAAACACGAGGCGCTGACACAGGATACAGAAGAAGTACCAAACAAAGCATTAGAGGACACGGCGGTGGAGGGGAAGAAAGAGTAAACGTAATGCTCTGTAAGCCAGCCCAGAAATTCGTGAACGTCCAGACTAGTCAACTCAAACTCAAACTCAAACTCAAACTCAAACTCAAACTCAAACTCAAACTCAAACTCAAACTCAAACTCAAACTCAAACTCAAACTCTAATTCCTATTTTAATTCCCATTCTGATTCCTATGCTCACAAAAATATCTAATTTCCTGCCTTGTGCCACACCGGATGCCTGGTTGCAAGAGGCGCTTATCCATCAAGATATATTGCTCATTGATCACGCTAACTGCGAAAAGAAAGCGGCAGCCACAGCGATGAATCTCATGTATCGCCATACGAATAAGCCGGACTTGCTAAAGAAGATGTCGCAGTTAGCCCGAGAGGAGTTGCTGCACTTTGAGCAGGTCGTCGAAATAATGCGGCTTAGAGGTGTCGACTACGTACGGCTAAGTCCTTCGCGCTACGCCTCGGGTCTCCGTGAGTTGATAGCTAAGGAAGAAAAACAACAGCTTATCGATACTTTGATCGTAGGTGCCTTTATTGAGGCGCGCTCCTGCGAGAGATTCGCAAAATTGGCGCCATTTCTGGATAGCGAATTGCAGAAGTTCTACCGTAGCCTTCTTAAATCTGAGGCGCGACATTTCGAAGACTATCTAGCTTTAGCGAGGGAGTATTCCGATAAGGATATAGGGCCAAAATTGGAGCAGATTGCAGCTGAGGAAGGCCGTTTAATCTCTGAGCCGGATGCGGTATTTCGATTTCACAGCGGGCCACCTCGTTGAGAGCCTAGTTTCGACAACTCTCTGGCCGGCTGAGCTTGCTTCCCAGTCTGTTTTCTAGGGTAAGAAGTTGTTGGCAAGGTATGTTGTTGTTACCGACTAGATTAACGGAGGCGAGATTTGTCATGTTGAGTAGAGGGCTGATATCGGTAATCTCGTTGTTCATAAGGTTCAGCCCGCCTAGGAGTCGCAGGCTATGCAAGGGAGATAAATCCCGGATGAAGTTATTGCCCAAGTCTAGAAAGCGCAATTGGCTAAGCTGCTCGATGGCGTCAACCGTCTCTACCTCTGAACTGCCACAGGAAAGTACGCGCAACATCTCTGCATTCTGGGTATTTTGTTGCTGCATGGCGATGTTTACACAACCCTGAAGATCGGGGTCGACAAGCTCGCCATTAAAGAGTCGCCCTGTAGGGTCAAAAACGGCCTGGTTATTGACTGAAACAGTGTAGTTCTGTGAACAGGCAGAAATTGAAATCAGCAGAGCTGCCGCTACCAATTTGCGTGTTTTGGACCTGATGTTTGCAATCTGATTGCGGCTGTTATTCATGTTTAGCAGAGCTTTGGGAGTGCCAGTTCGGGAGTACCAAGAGGTGTGGGTGAGTATAGCTAATCTGCGATTCGTTTCACCCAGGACAGACTGGTATTTACTGGATATCCCAGTTAGTATGCGAAAGTTTTGTCGCTGATGGGATTGAAACTCTTATCTTGGCAATTGTCCAATGAATCTAAGGAATTTAGCATGAGCACAAGTACACGCAAGAGTCAGGCCCTGGCAACTGTTATCGCTGTCTTATTGAGCGCTCAATTATTTGCTCAACAGGATGCATCCCTAGAGAGTGAAGATTCGCAGATTGCTTACTCTATTGGGGTCAACATCGGGCAGAACCTTCATTCTCAAGGGATGTTGGAAGGCGTAGAGATCGATACCTTCATAGTCGGAATGCTCGATGCGATCAACGAAGATGTAAAAATGAGCGATGAGGACATGTTCGCCGCGATTCAATTATTTCAGCAGCGCATGGCTGAGCAGCAGCAAGCAGCGCTGGCCGCAAGCACGGCCGCTAGTACAGATTTTCTGGAAACTAATTCACAGAAAGAAGGTGTAGTGACACTCGATTCGGGTTTGCAATACATGATCCTAGAGTCGGGCCCTGAGGGGAGTGCTTCACCTTCAGCTTCAGATTCGGTTCTTGCGCACTACCACGGCACGCTAATTGATGGCACGGTCTTCGATAGCTCGGTTGATCGCGGCGAGCCTGCAACCTTCGGTTTATCACAGGTGATCAGTGGATGGACTGAAGGCTTGCAGCTGATGTCAGTAGGGGACAAGTGGCGCCTATTTATACCAGCGGCTATGGCCTATGGTGAAGCTTCACCTACACCTTCTATCCCACCTAACTCTGCGTTGATCTTCGATGTAGAGATTTTGGAAATCCGCTAGATTAAGCTACTGGCAATAACTACATAGAGCATTATCTTGGCTAGCACTGAACCTCAAAAAGGATTGTTGCAGTTCCTGCAGCAATCCCCCACACCCTTCCACGCGGTTGCCAATATGGCGACACTGTTGGACGGTGCTGGATTTCAGCGCCTCGATTCATCGAACAGCTGGAGTCTGGAAAAGAACGCACGCTACTATGTGACTCGCAATGATTCAGCCCTCATCGCATTCAAGACGGGTGTCGGCGATCTTCCTGATAGCGGTTTTAGAATTGCCGGTGCACACACCGACAGTCCCTGTTTAAAGATAAAGCCCCATGCAGATGTATCTAGAGACGGCTATGCTCAGCTAGGCGTCGAAGTTTACGGGGGTGCATTGCTTCACCCTTGGTTCGATAGAGACTTATCAATCGCTGGAAGAGTGAGTTACGAAAATGCCGACGGCGGCCTGACATCGATTCTCGTAGACCTTAAAGATCCCGTGGCCTTTATTCCTAGTCTGGCGATTCATCTCGACCGTACGGCAAACGAAGGGCGCTTGATCAACAAGCAAAAAGAACTGCCTCCGATCTTGTTGCAGTTAGATGCCGATGAAAAATTTAACTTCGAAGATTATTTGCTCGAGTACTTACAGAAAGACATGGCTTGCATTGATGCCAGTGCAATCCTTGCTCATGAATTACTGCTTTATGATACCCAGGCGCCAGCATTGGTTGGCCTGCGAAAACAATTTATCAGCAGCGCTCGCCTCGACAATCTGTTGAGTTGTTTTGTTGCGCTTCATTCTCTAATCGAGAGCAAGGATGATACTGCCAGCGTCTTGGTTTGTACCGACCATGAGGAAGTGGGCTCGGTCTCAGCTTCCGGGGCGGAAGGGCCTTTCTTGAAATCTGTATTGCAGAGGATGCTTGAGTCAGAGAATAAAGCCGAAGGCAATAGCGCCGCTAATTTTGATAGGGCGATACAGAAATCGGTTCTGCTCTCAGTCGATAACGCTCACGGTGTCCATCCGAATTTTGCTGACAAGCACGATGCTGCGCACTCGCCTAAGCTCAACGGGGGGCCAGTTATTAAGATCAATGCGAATCAACGCTATGCCAGCAATAGCGAATCTATCGCCTTGCTAAAGTCGATCTGCAATCGTCTGAAAATAAGCCACCAATCGTTTGTTATGCGCTCCGATATGGCCTGCGGCAGCACCATCGGTCCTATCACGTCTGCATTGCTGGGCATCTCAACAGTTGATATAGGAATTGCGAGCTTTGCTATGCATTCCATTCGAGAGAGTGTTGGTGTGGCCGATGTCGAGTCTACAGGTACGTTAATTAAGGCGTTCTTTGAGCGTTAATACTAGTCAGGGTGCCAGTCATCTCTGCTTCTTTAAATCCTGAATCAGGAAGCGTGCTGGATTGATGCCCGCTACTGTTTCTAGACTCAGCGGCAAATTCTCGTTTGTTATCAGGCTAGCTAGAAATTCGGCACTCAGTGGGGCGCTGGCCAGTCCATTTGACCCATGTGCCACATTCAAATATAGGCCGGAATAATATTTCCCCGTTGAGGTAAACCTTGCCTTCGCATTCCTTGAAAGCTCCGCATAAGTAGTCTGCATCTCCTCTCTATTCGGCACCATGCCAACGAGGGGCATGCGGTCGGGCGAATTGCAGCGCAGTGATACGCGYTCAACGACGGMGTCATTACTTAAAAAGTCAGTATCAGTAAAGTTGGCGGCAGCRCCTRCTATGTTCTCGTSRGTGTCGGCAGGAAGTGTGTGTAACTCAGTGCTGTTAGCGTAGCTCGCAGAGAGGAGRTGCCGGCCTGCGYTAGCAGGAAAYACCGTACGACCGCCGTTCACTACACATTTGAGTTTGTGGCTACTGTCACTTGCCGCTATCTCTGAGGTTTGTCCGCGCAATGTTTGCAGAGGTAGGCCCTTACATTGAGTAAATCGCGTTGCACTGTGGCTGTTGGCGACAATTACAACGTCCGCATTAACCGCCTGCACCAAGTTCGCATCCACCTGCCATTTTTCATTCGATCTATGTAGTTTGGTCACCGGCGCATTAAAAATGCAGTCTATGTTGGCGTGCGCAAGATAAGCCTTGCACAGAGAGGCGGGCTCCATGGCACCGCCAGATGGAAAGAACCAAGCCTCTTCACTTAATGCTACTCCTGCTTCAACGGAGGCCTGTTCTTTGTTTAGCTGTTGCACTATTTGGCTTGAATAGAGTTGCTGCAGCTTTTTCAATTGAAGAGGGTTTCTTTTGTTTATGGCATTCGATAACTGCAGTACGCCACAGGGATTCCAGGCGAGGTTGCTGTGTCGCTTGATCTGGGTGAATTGCCGCAGCGCGAATAGGTAGGCGTGTAAGAAGAACCTTGCGTCTAGCGAGGGCGCGTTGAATAGCCGGCAACGCAAGGCCATTAGCGCATTTCCCGATGCGCCGCTGGCGGGTCCGTCGCTGGCGTCTAATACCGTTACTTTCCATCCGCGCTGCGCGAGGCTGTGTGCGGTGCTGCAGCCGGCGAGACCTGCGCCGATGATGACAGCGGTTTTTTCTCTGAACTGCGCCTTTGGTAGAACGAACCAAGGAGAGTCTAGGCTCTGCGGTGCTTCTTTCTCTTCTCCTTCTCCTTCTCCTTCCTCTTCTGGCGTATCCCCTGGTGGCTTAACTTTAGTCGCTGACAATGTCGCGAATAAGCTGTGGCGTTTTCTGCCGAAGCCTTCGATCTTGCTCACTTCGAAGCCTGCATTCTTGAGCGCGGCGCGTACCTTCCCGGCCACGCTGTAGCTGCTGAGCGTGGTGCTCTCATCGCTGCAGCTAGCAAGCATGTGCATGAGAGGCTCTCCCCAAAGCTCGCTATTGTTAGCGGGTGAGAACCCATCTAGAAACCAGCACTGTATTGGCGGGCAGACGCCCATCATGCGCTGGCTCAGTTGCTCATGGGCGTCGCCATAATAAACATCGAGGGTGATTTCGTTGCCTAGCAGCAGGCGATGACAGCCTTCGCTATGATCCGTGTATTGCTCTAACAGTTCGGCGCTTTGGACGGCGAGGCTAGGCCAACGCTTAAGTATTCTCTGCATTTGGGTAAAGGTAAGAGGATGTTTCTCGAAAGCTATGTAGTGTAGGCGCGCTGGCCTCTTCTTTAGCCCCTGCCAGAGCTTCATCACCTGTAGGAAGTTGAGCCCGCTACCGAATCCTAGCTCGCCAATAAGGAATGACTCGGTGTGGCCTTCATGTTCCCAACGCTGCCTGAGTTTGTTAGCGTCTAGAAAGACATGCTGGCTCTCTGCTACTGCGTCATCGCGTGAATAATAAATATCCTGGAACTCAGTAGAGTAGGGTAGGCCTGAATCAAGCCAGGTGATTTTGGCATTCTCGATTTTCATCTAGGGAAATGGTCTTTCAGTAGTGCGTGGGTTCATGGGCTTTGTGAGCGCGAATAGAATCAGGGCAAAGCTTACACTCTTTTCAGGATTAGCCAACAGCTTCGAGCCTTGTTGTCGGGCACGCTATTGTAGGCTGACATCTTAGGCAATTAATGAGGTAAAATACTGCCTTTGCCCATGTCGCCTAGAAGGGCAGCACACAGGATTTCGTCAGATGTTGGAAATTAACAGTCAGCTTGCGGTACTAAAGGAGCTAGGTAACAGAACCGATAGTCTCAGGGGGTATCTTTGACTATGAGACTAAGAAGGAAAGGCTGGCAGAGGTTGAGCTAGAACTGGGCGAGTCTTCGGTTTGGGACAAGCCTGAATATGCGCAGGCTCTCGGTAAGGAACGAGCAAACTTGGAGGTAGTCGTTGCAACCATCGAGAAGATGGATTCTGGCATCGCTGAAATTGCCGAGCTATTAACGTTGGCGCAAGAAGAGTCTGATGAAGAGCTCTTCGATGCGGCGGGTAAAGACCTTGAAGCCTTGAAGGCTTCTTTAGAAGCACTCGAATTTCGTCGCATGTTTTCTGGGGAGATGGATGAGGCCGGCGCCTATCTCGATATTCAGGCAGGCTCTGGCGGCACTGAAGCTCAGGATTGGGCGGAGATGCTGCTCAGAATGTATTTGCGCTGGGGCGAGGGCAAGGGGTTTAAGGCGGAACTTATCGAGGTGTCTGGTGGCGATGTTGCTGGAATTAAGAGTGCAACAATTCTAATCAGTGGTGAGTATGCATTCGGTTGGCTGCGTACGGAAACAGGCGTGCATCGCTTAGTCCGCAAATCGCCATTCGACTCCGGTAGTCGGCGCCACACCTCATTTGCCTCGGTATTTGTATCCCCGGAGATAAACGATGATATCGAAGTAAACCTCGATATGTCGAAGGTTCGAATAGATACCTATAGGGCAAGTGGAGCAGGCGGCCAGCATGTCAATAAAACAGACTCTGCTGTTCGTCTAACGCATGAGCCTAGCGGTATAGTGGTCCAATGCCAAAGTCAGCGATCGCAACACAAGAACAAAGATGCAGCGATAAAACAGCTGAAGGCAAAGTTGTATGAGTTGGAAGAATTGAAACAAAAAGAAGAGATGCAGAGTGTTGAGGAGTCGAAGGCAGATATTGGCTGGGGCAGTCAGATTCGCTCTTATGTTTTAGATCAGTCGCGGATCAAGGATTTGCGTACCAATGTCGAGGTGACGAATACTGGGGCTGTACTCGACGGTGATCTAGACAAGTTCATCGAAGCAAGTTTAAAGATGGGGCTGTAGTGAATAGCTTAAAAAATAGCTCAAAGAATAACTTCAAGTTACTGCGTAAAGCGTAAGCTTGGAAGAGTAAAAATCGAACGATTAGAATTGATAGTAGGGATACGGGAATTGAAGGCAAATGACTGAAGAAAACCAGGACGAAAACAAGCTAATCGCTCAGCGTAGAGAAAAGCTAACAGCCATCCGCGCGAAGCGAGTGGCGTTCCCGAATGACTTTATCAAAGAGGATAAATCGGCGGACCTAATCGAGAAATACACGGCTAAGACAAAGGAAGAGTTAGAAGCTCTAGCTGTCACTGCCGTAATAGCCGGTAGAATAATTCGCATGCGCGGGCCCTTCGTCGTACTACAGGACGGAGATGTGCAGATGCAGATCTATATTAATAACAAGTCATTCCTTGATGAGCAGGCCGAGGAGATTAAGTCATTCGATCTGGGCGACATAATCGGCGTTAATGGTGAGATGTTCAAAACTGGGAAGGGAGAGTTGACTCTTCGTGCCGGTAAGTTCGAATTACTTACAAAATCGCTGCGTCCACTGCCGGACAAGCACAAGGGATTGACCGACACTGAGATGCGCTATCGTCAGCGCTATGTCGATCTAATTGTTAACGAGGACTCGCGAAAAATCTTCCAGACCCGCTCGCGAATAATGCGTTTTATTCGTCAATATTTTGAGTCGCTTGATTTCATGGAGGTGGAGACACCAATGATGCAGGTGATTCCTGGAGGGGCGACAGCGAGGCCTTTTATTACTCACCACAATGCATTAGATCAGGAGATGTATCTGCGGGTGGCGCCGGAATTGTATCTTAAGCGTTTGGTAGTCGGCGGTTTCGAACGCGTCTTCGAGTTGAATCGAAATTTCAGGAACGAGGGCTTGTCTACGCGACATAACCCTGAATTTACGATGTTGGAGTTCTATCAGGCCTATGCGCGCTATCAGGATCTCATGGATTTAACAGAAGATCTGTTTCGTAAGATCGCGATTGATGTTGGTGGCAGCAGCAAGGTTAGTTTTCAAGGCTCAGAATACGATTTTTCAAAACCCTTTACCCGGCTCTCTGTAACTGATTCGATAAAAAAATACTGCGCGGTTACAGATGACTCTGCTTTCGCCTCGGCAGAATCTGTGGCGGCCCTAGCCAATAGTCTCGATGTGCATTTCGATGAGAGTTGGTCGAAGGGTAAGATACTGATGGAGATATTTGACCAGAAGGTAGAGGCTGAACTCGATCAACCAACATTCATTACACAATACCCTATCGAGGTTTCACCACTTGCTAGGCGTAATGAGGAAAACCCTGAGATTACCGATCGATTCGAGCTGATCATCGGTGGTAGAGAGCTAGCTAATGGTTTCTCGGAGTTGAACGATCCCGAGGACCAGGCGGAACGCTTTAAGGAGCAGGTGGCACAGAAAGATTCAGGTGATAGTGAGGCGATGCATTTCGATCATGACTACGTAACTGCCTTGGAATACGGTATGCCACCTACCGCGGGCGAGGGCATTGGCATCGACCGTTTGGTTATGCTGTTTACCGATTCTGCTTCTATTAAGGATGTGTTGCTGTTTCCACACATGCGCCAGCAACAAGACCCTGCCTAGGTCAAATGCTGTTAGCCAAAGAGTAGAGACGAGTGACAGAAGCCAAGTCAGGACCTAGGAAAAGTGATCTAGAGAGTTCCTGGAAGCAAAGACTGCAGGGCGAATTCGATTCGCAGTATATGAAGCAGCTGCAGGACTTTTTGCATGAACAGAAGGCGCTCGCTAAGACGGTCTATCCTGCTGCAGATGAAATTTTTGCCGCACTCAATGCCACACCATTCGATGCCGTGAAGGTCGTGATACTAGGCCAAGACCCCTATCACGGTCCTGGGCAAGCGCACGGCCTTTGTTTCTCCGTTAGGCGAGGTGTTCGGGTGCCGCCGTCCCTCAAGAATATCTACAAAGAGCTGGCCGCCGATGTAAATTTTGTAGCGCCGAAGCATGGCTGCCTAAATGAGTGGGCGAGGCAGGGGGTGTTGCTGCTCAATTCCGTACTCACGGTTGAGGCGAGTCTAGCCGCTTCACATAAGGGAATCGGATGGGAGAAGTTTACGGATAGCGTAGTTAATCAATTGAATGAGGAGACGAAAAACACCGTGTTCATTCTATGGGGGAACTACGCCCAGAAGAAGGGGTTGATGATCGATAGGAAGCGGCATCTTGTTCTGCAGTCACCGCATCCCTCACCGTTATCAGTGAGTCGAGGGTTTTATGGCTGCCACCATTTTTCTAAGAGTAATGACTATTTACTTGCACATAACAAGACGGCAATCGACTGGCAGCTTTCTAGCTAGTGTTTGCTGCGGATTTAGCATCAGGACAATATTATGAATGATAGCTGCATTATCGTGGGCGCTAGCCATGCCGGGGTTTCCCTTGCGCTGCAACTTCGCAAGGAAGGTTGGACTGCTCCGATCAAGCTAATTAGCGAGGAATCTGAGCTGCCTTATCACCGGCCACCGTTGTCGAAGGAACACCTCGCGGGAAAGAAAGACTTGGATGCGATGAGTCTCCGTCCCGCCAAGTTGTATGCGGATAACAATATCGATCTGCTGCTTTCTACTCGAGTGAACAGTATTGATACTGCGAAAAGAGCAGTTCAATTAGATGGCGGGGAAACCTTGGGCTATCAAAAGCTAGCCCTGTGTACCGGTGCGAGTGTGCGTGAGTTTACCCCCGCTAGTGGCTTGGAGAATGTTTTTTATATTCGTACGGCTGCAGACATTGCCCGGCTCGCGCCGCATGTCAGAAAGGGTCGCCGCGCTATTGTAATTGGTGGTGGCTATATCGGCTTGGAGGCAGCTGCGGTACTGGC